>JAKSPZ010000147.1 GCA_024404395.1 Clostridia bacterium
AGGTTAACGACGAGGAGTCACGAAAGGGAGCCACGGGTTACGGGAGGGAGACGCGAAAGGGAGCCACGGGCTACGGACGGGGGTGTAATAAAAAAAGAGCCCTTCGCTGGGAAGGGCTCTTGTGTGGGTTAGATTACTTTTCCTTGACGTAGAAGATGGCGTCAACAGTGGTGGGGATGGTGTTCTGGTACTTGTAGTTCTCGGCCAGATCGCTGCTGATGTAGATGCGCTTGGTGATGGTGGCGCCGGGATGCAGGTAGGTGGAGCTGTCGCTGGAGTAGGTGACGTAGATCAGGTCGCCGTTCTGGTCGTACAGAGCAACGGTGAAGACGTAGTCAGCGATAATTTCGTTGGTGGTGTTGGTAGCGGTGACGTAGACGTAGTTGTTGTAGTTGTAGTCCAGATCGAACTCGGCGGTGCAGTCCAGAGTGTAGTACTTGGAGCCGTAGTTGCCGGTGGAGACAGCGTAACGATAGTCAACAACGTCGTCTTCCTTCAGAACGTCTTCCCAGATGGACTCGTCGACGTAGCAGTAGTCGCCGGGCTCGAGCCACAGAGAGGAGGGAGTGGAAGAAACGTACTCTTCGGTGACCAGGATGTCATCCTTGGAGGAGAAGCCGACCAGCTTACCGGAAGCAACGTAGCAGCCTGCGTCGCCGGAGTTGTACAGCTTGGCGTAGAAATAGGCGTTGTCGTCATCGGGGAGCTCGATGTAGTTCTTGGCGAGGACGGTCAGCTCGGCATCGGCCAGAGCGACGACGGTCAGCATGCAGGCAACTGCCAGCAGCAGAGCGATAAACTTCTTCATGAATTGTTACCTCCAAATATTTTAGGTAATAACAGTTTAGCGCGATTAGGTGGCGCTGTCAACATTTTTTCGTTTGAAAAAACTATGAAGATTGTTATTATTGCGCATTCACGCCTCGGGATGAAGGGCGGCATAGATGTTGTGCGCCACGGACTCGGGGACGCCCTGCACTTCGGCGATCTCGGAAACGGTGGCATTTCTCAGCTGCTCCGCGGTCTTGAAGTGCTTGAGCACCGCCTTGCGCCGCGCCTCCCCCACTCCCGCCACGCCGTCCAGCACCGAGGACACCGACGCCTTGCCGCGCAGGTTCCTGTGGTGGGTGATGGCGAAGCGATGGGCCTCGTCGCGCAGGCGCTGGATGAGGTGCAGCGCGTTGGAATGGCGGTCGAGGACGATGGACATATCGTTGTCGGGCAGCCAGATCTCCTCGATGCGCTTGGCCAGACCGAACATGGGGATGTTCAGCCCAAGATTGTGCATGGCCTCCTGCGCCATGGCCAGCTGACCCTGACCGCCGTCGATGAGGATCAGGTCGGGCAGGTCGGAGAACTTGCCGCCCTTGGGGTCGAGCCCCTTGGCGTTGCGCTCCGCCAGCTCGTTCAGTCCGTGGGACAGGCGGCGGGTGATGACCTCGTACATGGACGCGAAATCGTTGGCGCCCTGCACGGTCTTGCGTCGGTAGTGGCGATTCTCCTGGTTGGCGCTGGCGCCGGCGATCATGACCACCGCGCTGGCGACGCTGAGGACGCCCTGAGTGTTGGAGATGTCGTAGCCCTCGATGCGGCGGGGCGTCTTGGTCATGCCCAGCACCCGCGCCAGTTCCTCGCAGGCGCCGATGGTGCGGGCGTGGCTGTTGGCCAGCTTTTTGTCCATCTTCTCCGCCGTGTCGCGGAGGTTCTTCACCGCCACCGAGACCAGACGCAGGCGGTCGCCGCGCTTGGGCACGGAGATGTAGACGCGGTGCCCCGACGATTCCGTCAGCAGGCTCTCCACGATCTCCGCCTCGGGCACTTCGGCGGACAGCAGGATCTCGCGGGGCGGAACGTTTTCGTCGCCGTAGTACTGGAGGATGAACTGGGTGAGGATCTCGCCCGAGTCGTCGTCTCCCGCGCCCTCCATGGTGAACTGCTCCGAGCCGATGAGCCGACCCGAGCGGATGAACATGATCTGCAGCATGGCGTCGGCGTCGTGGTGGAGGAGACCGATGACGTCGCGATCGTTGTCGGAGGTGGAGATGGCGGTCTGCTTCTCGACGAGCAGCTCCACGGCGCGGAGTCGATCGCGGCAGAGGGCGGCGCGCTCGTAGTTCATGGCCTTCGAGCATTCCATCATCTCGTCCCGCAGCGCCGCCATGACGGGCTTGTAATGTCCGTTCAGGAAATCCAGCGCCTTGTCCAGGGTGATCTTATACATCTCGGGGGTGATGGGCCCCGCGCAGGGCGCCATGCAGCGACCGATCTGCGCCTGCAGACAGGGGCGCTTCCTGCGGTCGATCTTCCCCGTACAGGTGCGCAGGGGGTAGAGCTGTCCCAGCACGTCCATGACCTCGCGCACCACCGTGGCGCCGCGGAAGGGTCCGAAGTAGCGGGCGCCGTCGCGCTCCTGCTTGCGGGCGAGCTCGATGCGGGGATAGTCCTCGTTCAGGTCCACGCGGATATAGGGATAGGCCTTGTCGTCCTTCAGCTTGATGTTGTAGCGGGGCATGTGCTTCTTGATGAGGTTGCACTCAAGGGCAAATGCCTCCATCTCCCCCTCCACCAGGATGATCTCGAAATCGTCGATGTGGGAGACCATGGCGCGCACCTTTTCGGTGTGATTGGTGGAGAAGTGGAAATACTGAGAGACGCGGTTCTTCAGGTTCTTCGCCTTGCCCACATAGATGATCTCCCCTTCGCTCTTCATCAGATAACATCCCGGGGATTCGGGCAGGTTGGCGATCTTCCATTCCAGTTCGGCGTTCATCGTTTCATCCTTACAGGTCGATCTTGTGTTTGAGGAGCCAGCCGCAGAGGAAGATGCTGCCGCAGATGACGGCCACATCGATGCCGCAGGCCGCCAGCAGCGCGCCGTCCAGCACCTCGGGATCGAAGCGCACCACGGCGTTCATGAGCTTGCTCAGCACCACGCTCATCACAATGTAGAAGAGAATGGTCAGGATCCAGCGGAAGCCCCGCTGTCCGAAGAGGGTGCGGCTCAGGGTGACCGCGTCCCAGAAGAGCACGGCGTGGACGAGGATGGTGAGATAGGCGATGAGCCCGATGCTCGTCATCAGGGAGAGGATCTCAGTGAGGTCCATCTCAAGGAAGGTGAAGAGCATCTTCACCGCCTCAAGGAAGCTCGCCGCCTCGCCGTCGGCGGCAAAGAGGACGGCGATGTCCGCAGACAGCAGCAGGGCGCAGAGTCCCGAGCCGAGGATGGCGACGATAAGCACGTAGATCAGCTTCGCCGCGAAGATGGTGTAGGGGGACTTGGGGGTCATGAAGGCCATGTAGCCCGTCTTGCCGTTGAGCTCGCGGCTGTACGCCACCGCGCCGCCGATGAGGGCGGTAGCCATGACGGCGAAGGACGCGATCAGTTCGACGAAGAGGATCGTGGCCTTCACCTCCACCTTGGGGGCGAAGAGGAAGACCCCTTCGAGGGCGAGGAGGATGACGATGCCCGTCAGCAGCATGACGGCGTGCTTGCGGAACTCGTACTTCAGCAGTTTAAGCATTTGCCGTCACCTCCGTTCCCAAGCCGTAGCGGCGGAGATAGGCGTCGGTGAGGCTGCCTTCCTTCTCTTTGACTTCCGCCATGGTCATCTTCTCGGCCTTGCCGTCGGTGAGGAAGAGGGCGTGGGTCAGGAGATGCTCCGTCTCCGCGATGAGATGGGTGGAGATGAGCATGGCGCAGCCCGCGTGGATGCGGTCGGCGATGGTGTCCACGGTGAGCTTCCGCGCGGCGATGTCCACGCCGTTGAGGGCCTCGTCCAGCAGATAGAGCTTTGCGTCGCGGCTCAGGGCGAGGGTCAGGCGCAGTTTGGCGTTCATGC
>JAKSPZ010000148.1 GCA_024404395.1 Clostridia bacterium
AATAGCGGGCGAGGTTCGGGATCAGGGTCAGAAGCTGCGCTTCCGTCTCCGTCAGCCCTTCTTCCCGCAATTGACAAATGTCCGCTTCCAAAATTGACGCGGACACAGGAAAGCGAGCCCTCAGCGCTTCCATAGCCTCGGGCTCACCCTTCTTGCGCATCATCTCCAGCACCCGTTCCAGAGCACGGGCGCAACGGTCATCGCGCGGATTATTCATTTATGCCCAGATGCCGGCTTCTTCCAGCACCTTCAGAATCGCGTCAGCATCTTCAATCCGATCTGCCACGTACCAGCCGTCCATGTCGTCATCATACTTCATGTTGGCGGCGCCTTCGATGCGGATGCCCTTCTTGTCCAGCACCAGATCGATGGAGACGGGCACTTCACGCTCGAAGAAATCGGCAACGTATTCCGTGGCGGAAAGAGCCTCGGCGTCTTCGGAAGCATCCAGATAGGCCTTCAGAACAGCGAGTTTTGCCTCGTTGAGTTCAATAATCATCGTTTCCTCCGCGTTTCTCAGCAGCTCAGGGTCTCGTACAGCTTCATGACCTCGGCTTCGGGACGCATGCCGTCCGTGGCATTGGCTTCGCTCAGGGAGCAGGCTGCAGATGCGATGCCCAGGCGGATGCTGTGCTCAAGGTCGTAGCCCTTATCGGCGCCGTACAGAACGCCCGCGCAGAATGCATCGCCCGCGCCGACGCTGCCCTTGATGTAGCCCTTGGGGAGCTTCAGGCTCTTCAGGGTGACATAATTGTTGTTCTCGTCCAGACCCCAGCCGCCTTCGGGTGCATGGATGACTGCCCAAGTGGAGACACCCATTTCCTTCATGGCCTTCAGTGCCGCTTCCATACGGTCGGTATGCAGGGTACCGTCCTCCTCACGCAGCTTGATGCCGGTGGTCTGCTCGGCTTCCAGCTCATTGATAATGCAGTAATCGGTGTACTTCATGGCCGGGGGAACGAAGCGGGTGAAGCGGTCGCCGGCTTCGCTGACCACGTCGATGGAGGTCTTCAGACCGCGCTGCTGTGCATGATGGAGCAGACGTGCCATCTTGGAGCCATACTCGTCATCGGGCTGATCCAGCTTGTTCAGGAGAAGGATGTAACCGATGTGGAAGATGCCCGCATCGATGTTGTCCCAGTTGATGTCGTCTTCGGTAAACAGACCGTTGGCGCCCAGATAAGTAAAGAAGGTGCGCTCGCCGGACTGAATGTCGTTCATGACTGCGGTAAAGCAGGAGATGCCTTCGCGGATCATGTTGCTCAGATCGATGTTTTTGTGCTCGCCCAGCTTCTGCATGAGCAGATCGCCTTCGGCGTCCGCACCGATGCGGCTGACAGCGGTCAGCTTCATCTCGGGATCCAGCTTTGCCAGGTCTACGATACAATTGCAGACAGCGCCGCCGACTGCGCGATCGATGCCGTCTTCGATATGAACCAGCTGTCCGCGATTCGGATAGCCGTTAACGGGATAGAGGATATCAACCAGTGCGTTACCCGCAATACAAATGCCTTTACCCATGAGGATCACTCCGTTCAAACAAAGTTTCTGGAATCATTTTACCACACATTCCATTATCTTTGCAATGGAATCGGAGAATTTGGCATGTATGAATTAAAGAATTTCAATCGATAAATTTACGTTTGGCTGATATAATGTTATAGAATTGGGAGGTGCATCATGAAGTCTATAACCCGTGCAATTCTGCCCGACTATGAAATCGATGTTCGTACGGAAACGCCCGTCAGCGTTCTGCAGCTCGGCGCTTCGCCCATCCTGCTCGGATTGGCGGATCGGCTGCTGGACAGCGAGACCGACCGCAGTGTCTGCGTCATCCGCACGAGTAATGATAAGGTCTTTGATACCCTGAAAGAACAGGAAGGTCTGCTCACCCTGCTGGTCCGCGGTGAAGAAAAGGATACCACCGTCAAGCGCGAGCAGGTGCTGCAGTGCATCCGCCGTGTGCTCGATCCCGCCGTCGAAGCCAACGACTTTGATCGCATGGCCGCGGATGAAACTATCGATACCGTCCTCTTCGCAGCCGACGAGGACGCGGGCACTGAGAATCTCTATGTCCGCGATATCGAGCTGATGACCCGCATCATCCTCCGCCGCAAAGCCGCGAATGCCGCCATGCCTGCCATCGTGTGCATCAACATTCCCGCAGCGAAGGTGAAGGCTGCCGTAGCGGAGTATCTCGACGCCATGGGGCTCAAGCCCGAATGCATGGACGGCTGCCGTTTCGTCTCCGCCGTCGCCGAAGGATTCGTCACCCTCGCCGATCCCGCGGAAGCGATCCGCCAGTGCGAGAAGATGAACTACAAGGACGCGCTGATCCACATCGCTGAGCCTTACGCCCGCATCTCTGTGGAAACAGGCTGCGATCTGTTCACCGCCGTTGATGATATCGAGACCGTCCGCATCGCCAAGGACCGTATCTTCGACGCAGGTCTGTTCCTCATCGCCGCCCTCGGTTTCCTGCACGGCAATGCGACGCTGGGCGACTGTATGCGCGACACCCCTCTGCGTGAGAATGTCGGACGCGCTTTCATGGACGAGCTGCTCCCCCACCTTCCCATCAAAAAGGAAGATGCGGACAAAGCCGTCATCACCGCATTCGGTCGGTATGAAAACGCTTTGAACGACAATCACATCTTTGAGTGTGCGCGCGGTCTGCTGTCCCGCTTCCCCCGCACGGTACTGCCCACGCTGGAAGCCTACATCGATGAGCATTTCGCCCTGCCGCCTAAACTGGTCATGGCGATCTCCGCCACCCTTTGGCTCTATGCGGACGTCCGCAAGGTGGACAATGTCTACCTGCTTCCCGCCGCGGAAGACAGCGTTGTGGTGCATGACGATCCCTACATTCTGGATCAGTGCCTCACCCTCGCTTCCGATATGCCCTCCGAGACCCTTGCCTATGCCATGCTCGCCGACCGCAGCCTGTGGGACGGTCGGGATTTGCGCGAGATCGAAGGTCTGGAAGAGGCTGTCTCCGACAACATGTCGATGCTGAGAACCACCGATTACGAAAAGAAACAATGAGTAAGACCGTCGACAAACAGTATCTGTTTGAAACCGCACCCATCCCCAAAGCCGTCGCCTCCCTGTCGACTCCCACGGTCATCGCATCGCTGGTGATGCTGCTGTACACGCTGGCGGACACCTTCTTCGTCGGTCTGCTGAACGATCCCATCGCCACTGCCGCCGTCGCTCTGGCCGCCCCCATCATCCTCGCCTTCAATGCCGTCAACAATCTCTTCGGCATCGGCGGCTCCAGTCTGGTCAGTCGCTCTTTGGGTGCAAAAGACTTTGTGACCCTGCGCCGTGCTTCATCCTTCAGCTTTTATTGTTCGGTGATCTGCGGTCTGCTGTACGGATTGATCTGCACGGTGGGCATTGTGCCGCTGCTGAAGCTCCTCGGCACGACAGATGAAACCTTCGGCGCCACCCGCGACTATATGTACTGGGCGATCTCGCTGGGTGCCATGCCCGCCATTCTGAACGTGGTCATGTCCTACCTGATACGTGCGGAAGGCGCCACCACTCACGCCGGCATCGGAACCATGAGCGGATGCATCCTGAACATCATCCTCGACCCCCTGTTCATTCTCCCCGCGGGATTCAACATGGGCGCCGCAGGTGCGGGTTGCGCCACCATGATCTCCAACTGCGTCGCCTGCCTGTACTTCTTCGGCTATCTCTTCATCCGCCGCAGGAAGACCGCGCTCAGCCTTTCCCCGAAGGACTTTTCCTTCCGTCACGGCATTCCCAAGAAGATCTGCAGCGT
>JAKSPZ010000149.1 GCA_024404395.1 Clostridia bacterium
AGCGTATCCGCGCCGATGCCGTCGCCGTCGATGTCCACGGGCAGTCCCTGAGGCTTGACCGCGGCGATGATGCGGCCGTCGTTGAAGGTGACCTGCAGGCTGAAATCGGCGAGGTCGTCGGGGACGTACAGCAGCAGGCTGTCGCCGCCTGCGACGGTGGAAGCCTTGTTGCAGCGTACGCCGTTGATCTTGACGTCACGCTTGTCCATCAGTCGCTTCACCGTGGAAGGGAGCAGCATGGGCCATGCGCGGCGGATATACTTTTCAAGAGGCAGGGGTTTTACAGTTTGCGGTATCACGTGCTCGATCATGGCGATACCCTCCCATTTATTACTCCCCATATTATCGCAGAAAAAAACCGCGCTTTCAAGCGTTTTGCGTTATGTTTCGCTTGAAAGCTGCGGTTTGAAGTTCAGTTATCGTCCGACCATGGGTGATAGAAGGTATCCAGCTCAATGGGTTCCACAATGCCCTCGGTATAATCGAGCAATCGCTTGCAGAAACCTTCCACATCCTTCTCTCGCAGGAGCAGGGTGTAGAGGACCACATCGGTGAATTCCTTGTTCTCAAGTTCGATGGGCTCGGTCTTCAGGAAGAAATCCACCTTGTTGAGCATGGGATACTGCACATCCATCATCAATCGGACAGTCGGATAGATGACGCCCACGCCGCAGGCGTTGACGGCGATCGCCGCACCCTGAGAATAGGCTCGGACGAGACCGCCCGCACCCAGCAGCACACCGCCGAAATAGCGGGTGACAACGACAGCGCAGTTGGTCACATCTCTGGCTTTCAGCACTTCAATGATGGGCATGCCTGCGGTTCCGCCGGGTTCGCCATCGTCCGAATAGCGCATGATGCCTTTGTTGGCGCCGATGATATAAGCGTAGCAGTTGTGGGTGGCATCCTTATGTTTGGTGCGAATGGATTGCAGGAAACCCAGCGCCTCCTCCTCTGTCTCGCAGGGGGCGCCGTACCCGATGAACCGCGATTTGTTGACGATGAATTCGTCGGACGCGGCTTTCAAAAAGGTCTTGTAGGGTTTCAGCAATCCAATCACTCCGAAATGATTATTCCATCACGAACTTGTGGAAGGTCTTCTTGCCCTTGCGGACGACGACGCCTTCCTTGAGCATCTCAACGGTAAAGTGGGCATCACAGTCGGTGAGCTTGGCGTCGTTCATGACGACACCGCCCTGCTGGATGGCCTTGCGGGCCTCGCCGTTGGACTTGGTCATGCCGGCCTTGGCCATCCAGACGATGACGCGGGAATCGGCGTCGAAATCGGCCTGAGAGATGGTGGTGGTGGGCATGTTCTCATTGGAACCGCTGTTGCTGAACAGAGCTTCGGCGGCAGACTGAGCGCGGGCGGCTTCCTCTTCACCGTGGAGTAGCTTGGTGACTGCGAAAGCGAGGATGCGCTTGGCTTCGTTGATGGCACTGTCCTTGAGGGCGCCGAGGCGGCGAACTTCGTCCATGGGGAGGAAGGTCAGCAGACCGAGGCACTTCTCGACATCGGCGTCGTCAACATTGCGCCAGTACTGGTAGAAATCGTAGGGAGAGCACTTCTCGGGATCGAGCCACAGTGCGCCCTTCTCGGTCTTGCCCATCTTTCTGCCGTCGTGGGTGAGCAGCAGCTTGAAGGTCAGGGCGAAGGCGGGCTTCTGCTCCTTGCGGCGGATCAGGTCTGCGCCGGAGAGCATGTTGGACCACTGGTCGTCGCCGCCGGTCTGCAGGATGCAGTCGTGGCGATGGAAGAGCTGCAGGAAGTCGTAGGACTGCATCAGCATGTAGTTAAACTCCAGGAAGGTCAGACCGCGCTCGAGACGCTGCTTGTAGCACTCTGCGGTGAGCATGCGGTTGACGGAGAACAGTGCGCCGACCTCACGGAGGAAGTCGATGTAGTTCAGGGTGCGGAGCCAGTCGGCGTTGTTGGCGATGATGGCGCAGTTGGGCTTGGACTCATCGAAGTCCAGGAACTTAGCCATCTGCTTCTTGAAGCAGGCAACGTTGTGGTCGATGTCTTCGACGGTCAGGACCTTGCGCAGGTCGGACTTGCCGGAAGGATCGCCGATCATACCGGTGCCGCCGCCCATGAGAGCGATGGGCTTATGGCCGGCGCGCTGCAGGTGTGCCATGGCCATGATCGGGATGTAGTGACCGATGTGCAGGGAATCGGCAGTGGGGTCAAAGCCGGTGTAGAAGGTGACCATGCCGTCTTCAAAAGCCTTGCGGAGATCGTCCTCGTAGGTGACCTGAGCCACAAAGCCGCGCTCTTTGAGAATATCGTATGCGTTCATTGTAATACCTCCGGGGTTACATCATTTCTTTGATAACGTTTGCCAGGCGAGTCATGCCCTCCTTGATGACGGGCGGCTCACACATGGAATAGTTCAGGCGCAGTGCGCGCTTGTTGCCGTTCTCGGGATAGAAGGAGATGCCGGGCACGAAAGCGACCTTGTTTTCGACAGCTTTGGCAAAGACAGCGCTGGCGTCCATACCTTCGGGAAGCTCTGCCCAGACGAACAGACCGCCTTCGGGATTGGTGTGGGTGGTGCCTGCGGGGAACATGTCGAAGCACTCCAGCATGGTGTTCATCTGCACGCGATACAGGTTGCAGATGCGCTCCAGATGACCGGGCATGAGTCCCTTGCGGAGGAAGGCGTCAACGATGGCCTGATTCAGCGTGGGGGAGTGGGTATCGCAGGACTGCTTGGAGATGACCATCTTGCGGAGCAGCAGCGGGTTGGCAACTGCGGCACCGAGGCGCAGACCGGGTGCGATGTACTTGGAGAAGGAGGACATGTAGACGACCCAGCCTTCTTCGTCAAAGGACTGGATGGCGGGCAAAGCTTCGCCGGTGTAGCGGAGATCGCGGTAGGGATCGTCCTCGGCGAGAACGACGCCGTACTTGTTGGCGAGCTCGGCCAGTGCCTTGCGGCGCTCGAGGGTCAGGGTGATGCCGGTGGGATTCTGGAAAGTGGGGATGATGTACATCATCTTGGGATGATACTGCTTGATCATCTCTTCGGCGGCTTCCACGATGACACCGTGCTCATCGGTGGGGATGGCGATGGGGCGGGCGTTGTGCTCGCGGATTGCCTGCAGTGCGCCGAGGAAGGTGGGGCTTTCGCAGAGGACCACATCGCCGGGATTGACGATGGACTTCAGCAGCATGTCGAAGGCCTGGGTACCGCCCTGAGTGGGCAGCAGGGTCTCGGCGGTGCACTTGACACCGGCAGTGTTCAGGAATTCGGCTGCGCTCTCACGAAGGGGATTGAAGCCGTCGGTGGGACCGTACTGAAGCATGGCGGTGCCGTACTTATCGAGGACTTCGCAGGTCATTTCCTTGACCACTTCGGGTTCGAGGGCTGCGTTGGAGGGGTTGCCGCCGGCGAAAGAGATCATACCGGGGCTGACGGTCAGCTTCATCAGTTCGCGGATGGCGCTGCCGTTGATGCCGCGCATGTGATCAGCAAACATGTTTTCGGTAAACTGCATGAGAAAGCCTCCTTGTAGATGAGAATGAAAAACGCCTTCCCCAGTCGGGGAAGGCGACAAATTGACGCGGTACCACTTCCGTTTCGTCGCAGAAACTGCGACCTTTGGAGCGCGATCACGGGCGCGACCGTATCGGACTACATTGTCGCCCGATCGGCTCCGGGCCGCATTCGCCCACTGCCTTGCGTATCTCCTCGCACCGACCGGAGACTCTCTGAACGAAGGAAAGCGGCGACTTGTCCCCATCATTGCCTTTATGGAACGACGTGACCACAGCAGTC
>JAKSPZ010000015.1 GCA_024404395.1 Clostridia bacterium
AGTGCAGGGTGGACAGACCGAGACCCTTGGTGGGGTCGCAGACCAGCGTCAGGAAGACGGGGGAGAGGAGGATGATCGCGGAAGAAGTCTCCATGAAGACGCCGGCGACCAGGATGATGACGGAGACCAACAGCATGACGATGTACTTGTTGGTGGAGATGGACAGAACCGCGGAGGCGATGGTGTCGGGAATGCTCCAGTTGGCCAGGACCCAGCCGAAGGGACCGGAGCAGGCGATGATGATCATGATGACCGCGCTGGTACGGGCGGAGCCGAGCATGATCTTGAACAGGCCGGCGGGGGTCAGGTCGCGATAGATGAACGCGGAGACCAGAATGGCGTAGATAACGGCGATGGCGGCGGCCTCAGAGGGAGTGAAGACACCGGAGAAGATGCCGACCAGGATGATGACGGGCATCAGGATGGCGGGGATCGCCCTGACGAAGGTACGAGCGATGTTTTTCAGCTCGAACTTGACGCCCTTGGGATACTTGCGCTTGTAAGCCTGGACCAGTGCGATGATGATCAGGGCAAGACCCATGATGATACCGGGGACGAAGCCTGCCTTGAACAGATCGGTAACGCTGCTCTGGGCAATGACGGCGTAGAGGACCATGGGAACCGACGGGGGAATGACGACGCCGATGGTACCTGCAGCTGCGACCAGTGCGGCAGCGGAGTCTTCCTCATAGCCGCGCTTCTTCAGCTCGGGAACAAGGGTAGCGCCGACGGCGGCGGTGGTAGCGGCACCGGAACCGGAGATGGCTGCGAAGAACATGCCCGCGAGAACGGAAACAATGCTCAGACCGCCGCGGATGAAACCGAGGAAGGACTCGCAGAACTCGACCAGGACTTTGGAGATCTTACCCTTGGAGAGCAGGTCGCCCGCAAGGATGAAGAAAGGAACGGCGATCAGTGCGAAGGAGTCGCAGCTCTGGAACATGCGCTGGACGACCATCATGAACTGCTTCTCGCCGACACCGACGTACAGGGTGATGCCTGCGGCGGTGCAGATGGCGTAAGCAACGGGAACGCCGATGACCAGGCAGACGACGAAGATGATAAACAGCATTGCGGCCATTACTTAACAGCCTCCTTTGCGTGCGCGGGGCGCAGGATCTCATTGATCATCAGAACGAAAGCGTGGTAAGCGCAGACGATCATGCTGATGGGGATGATGACGTACACGTACTTCATCTTGATCGGGATCGAATCGGCCTTGCGGGTCTGCTTGCCGACGTAGCGGAAGCCGTAGTAAGTGATGGCGATGAAGAGGACCAGACACAGCACGTGAACGAGAACGCGAAGGAACTTTCTGATCACGGGCGGGAAGAGGTCCTGAACTGCGGTGATGGCGATGTTGCCGCTGCGACGATAGACGCAGGTGGTGCCGATGAAGGTCGCCCAGATCAGCATGAAGCGGGTGGCCTGCTCAGACCAGATCAGTGCGGTGAAGAAGGTGCGGAAGATGATCTGCATGGCGGTGATGATCAGCATGGCGGCGATGAGTACTACCGCGAGTGCACCGCAGACCGTATCAAGGAAATCTGCAATCTTGTTGAGAGCGCCTACGATACCGCGGCGCTCGACGGGCTTGGAATCCATAGAATAACCCCCATAATCGAATCGTTGGAGCTTCCGAAGAGCGATCCCTTCTTCGGCTCATAGAAGGCCGCCGGGAAGATCCCGGCGGCGTAATGCGGCTGAATTAAGCTGCGAGGGTCTCCTGGATGCGTGCGATGTACTCGCCGTACTCGGGGAACTTCTCGGAGTACTGCTCGTAAACGGGAGCAACAGCGGCGCGGAAGGAGTCAACGTCGGGCTCTTCGACAACCTCAACACCATTGGCGATGATTGCGGCCAGCTGGTCAGATTCCTGATCGGCAACCCAAGCGCGCTCGTACTCGGCGGCTTCCTGAGCGGCGTCAACGAAGATCTGCTGGGTAGCTTCGTCCATCTCGTTGAAGACGTCGAGGCTCATGGTGATGATGGCGGTGGAGTAGCTGTGGCGGTCCAGAGTGACGTACTTCTGCTCGTACTTCCAGAGCTCATAGGAGAAGATAACGTTGATGGGGTTCTCTTCGCCTTCGACGGTGCCCTGCTTCATTGCGGTCAGTGCGTCGCCCCAAGCCATGGGAACAGCGTTGACGTTCAGTGCGCCGAAGGTGGCGGCGTAGACTTCGTTCTCCATAACGCGGAGCTTCAGGCCTTCGACGTCAGCTGCGCAGGTAACGGGGCGAACGGAGTTGGTGATGTTGCGGAAGCCGCGCTCTGCGTAAGCAAGACCCTTCAGGCCTGCATCTTCCAGAGTGCCGAGGAGCTCTTTGCCGATCTCGCCGTCGAGGATGGTGTAAGCTTCTTCGTTGCTGGCGAACAGGAAGGGCATGTCAAGAACGCCCATGGCCTGGGAGAAGTTGACGAAGGGGCCGGAAGTGATGATGCCCATGTCCAGCATGCCCATGGACATGCTCTCGAGCATATCGGCTTCGCCGCCGAGCTCGCCGTTGGGATGGATCTCGATGACGTATTCGCCGTTGGTGCGCTCAGCAACCAGCTCAGCGAACTTCTCGGCTGCGACCTGGAAAGAGTCCTGCTCGTTGACGGTGGTGCCGAGCTTCAGGACGGTTTCGGCCATCGCGGAAGAAGCGAGGCAGAGAACCAGAGCCATGACCAGGGCCAGAACTTTGATCATCTTGTTCATTGTGTGTTCCTCCAAAATTTGTTCTATTTCATTGCTTCTGCAATTGAAATCATAAATAAAAAACTGCCTCTTCTGATTTGAAGAGACAGATAGATTATCTGCGGTACCACTCTAATTGCCGCCATTGGCGACCGCTCTGTTCCGTGTAAACACGGATGACGTACGGTAACGGGCGTCGACCGTTCCATTCTACCGGGGATTCCCTTTCGATGGACCGCTCGGGGATGATATTCTCTGCGGAGCCTGCACTGCCTCGCACCGTCCGGCAGCTCTCTGAGCACGCATTCCGAGATACTTGTTCCCTTCATCGCGTTAAATTGATGCTTATTTCTATTTTAGTTCAATTTATGGAATTGTCAACCCATGAACAAACATTTTACCGAAAATCTCCGCAAAAAAGCAGGCGCTTCCCGAGGGGGAAACGCCCGCTTGCGCAACTTACTTGACGATGAGGCCGCCTGCTGCTTCGATCTCTTTCTTGACCAGCTTGACGGACTTGATCGCTTCTGCGACGGTGGCAACGTCCAGAGCATGTTCGCCCTTCAGACCTTCCACAAAGAACTTCAGTTCGTTGTAGTAGCCGCCCAGATCGGAGATGTTGCCGCCGATGTCGTTGTCGCCCTGGAAGCCTGCGTCCATCTCGGGATGGAAGGGCTCGCCCTCCTGAGGATAGACCGTCAGACCGTTGACGTCATTGATGACGGAGGCCTTTTCGAACTTGACGCGGAAGCCTGCGGTGAAGGGGTAGGTCGGGGGATAGTCCCAGCCTGCTTCAACGCTGACGGCGACGTCCTTGCCGTAGCCGTAAACGGCGTAGATCTGCTGGATCAGACCGTTGGCATCGCGGCCGGCCTGGGCGTTGACGCGATCGGGCTCGCCGAACAGGTAGCGGACGAAGTCGACATCATGGACGTGCATGTCCACGGCGAGGCCGCCGCTGAGCTCGGGCTTATGGAGCCAGCCGTCGGTCGCCCATTCGGGGCGGGAGCTCAGGCGATGGAAGTGACCGTTCAGCACACGACCGTAGGTGCCTGCTTCGGCGGTCTTCTTCAGCCAGACATATTCGTTCCAGAAACGGATGACCTGACCGACCTGGACCTTGCGGCCGGTCTCGGCTTCGGTCTTGAGAATGAGTTCCATCTCGTCTTCGTCGATGCAGATGGGCTTCTCGACAAAGACGTCCTTGCCGGCCTTCATGGCGGCGACGGCGGTGCAGACGTGCTTGTGGGTGGGCAGGCAGATGTCGACGACATCGATGTCCTTGTTTTCGAGGACAGCGTTCAGATCGGTGCAGGGAACGGCACCGTACTTCTCGGCAAGGGCCTTTGCGGGTGCTTCGTAGACGTCACAGGTGACGGCAACTTTGACACCGAGGGGAGCGAGGGCCTGATAGCATGCAGCATGCATGCCGCCCATGAAACCGCAACCGATAACAGCAACATTAATCATAGTTTTCCCTCCATAATACGAGACATGGATTTAGAAGTGTTGTAGATAATCTGATCGGCGGCGTAGGTGTAGGGCGGGATCATCTCGCCGGCGGCCCATCCGTCGTAACCGATGTCGTCAAAAGCCTTGCGGACTTCCGGCCAGTTGACGTCGCCGGAGAGGATGTCCACGAAGCAGTTCAGTCCGCCGGGATTGCGGCGGTAATCCTTGAAGTGCACCTTCTTGATGCGCTTGCCAAGGATGCGGATCCAGTGCTCGGGATAGCCGGAGAAGACCACGTTGCCGACGTCGAAGTAGGAGCCGACGTAGTCGCTGCCGATCTTGTCGATGAAATCGCGGAGCTCCAGAGGAGAGAGGAACATCTTGTTCCAGACGTTCTCGATGCCGATGTTGATCTTCAGTTCCTCGGCGATGGGGGCCAGCTTCTTCATGTCTTCCAGAGCGCGGTCATAGGCGACGTCGTAGGGAACGACGGGGCGCTCGGGAACGAACTCGACGGAGACGCTGCCGGGAACGACCAGCACGGTGTCGGCGCCCAGTGCCTTGGCGAAGCGCATCTGGGTGACGGCGGTATCATGCGCCTTCTGACGCTCCTCGGGATCGTCGGAGGTGAAGGAATAGCTCCAGTACAGGCTGCTGGCAACGCTGGGCAGGGCGATGCCGATCTCGGCGGCTGCGGCCTTCAGTTCGGCCAGATGCGCTTCGGTGGTATTGGGATTCAGATCGCCGGCGGCGTCGAGGGTCAGCTCGATGCCTTCAAAACCGGCATCCTTGGCCAGACGCATGGCCTCGACTGCGCTCTTGCCCACAAAGGACCAGTAGCTGATAGATTTCTTCATTATCGATCAATTCCTTTCCGAAAGACGTAAAGATATTGAAAACAGTTTATTCAACCATTTACATTATATACCGATTTCATAAAAAATGTTTACAACATCGGGCTGATAATTTATAATATCAGAAGAATACGATTGACGGCGGAATCGCAGGTCGATATACTTACGGTGAAAAGGAGGCTGCGGTATGTTTGAAGAGCATCCGTTGTTGCCGGTCTATTCGGTAAAATCGCTGATCAACGCTTCATATTACCGTATGAAGCCCGAATATCGCTGGCGCGGTGAGCGTCATAATTTCTGGGAGCTCGTGTATGTCGATAAAGGCGAGGCGGTCATCGTCTCCGAAGACATGGAGTTTCTGCTGAAGACGGGCGAGATGGTCTTCCACAAGCCCAACGAATGGCACAATGTCGGCAACGGCGGCAGCAGTGAAAACGGCGTTGTGGTCATCGCTTTCGTGCTGGAAGGGGAGGACACCTCTGAGTTCGAAGGCAACATCGTCTCCCTCGGTCCGCCCGAGAAGCAGTGCCTGACCACCGTTGTCCGTGAAGCGGAGAACGCCTATCGGTATTTCGACAACGATCCGCCCTTTGTGCGCCTCGTGCCCCGTGAGAATGCCGCACCCGGCGCCGATCAGATGATCCGCACCTGCCTCGAGCAGCTGTTGGTCTATGTCTATCGCCGCGGTGAAAAGATCGGCACCAAGAGCCGCGCCCTTTCCTCCAACGTGCTGAACCATCACGCCGATCTGGTCAGCAGAGCCAAGGAATATGTGGAAGCGCATATGAGCGAAAAGCTCACTCAGGCCAGTATCGCACTGGCGCTGCACACCAGCGTTTCTCAGCTGAAAGCGGTGTTCAGGGAGCAGGAAGGACAGTCCATGATGTCCTACCTGTCCGATCTCCGCATCCTTTACGCCAAGCGGCTCATCCGCGAGCGCGATCTGAATTTCACTCAGATCGCCGAAGCCACGGGCTACGAGAGCCTCTATTATTTCTCGGCGAGATTCAAAAAGCAGACGGGCATGACTCCGACGGAATACGCAAGGTCCGTCAGAAGATAAAAGAACTGCCGTTCCGTTTGGAACGGCAGTTTTGTATTACTTGTTGTCGGTGAGGTTGAAGGGGTTGGTCCAGTTCATCTCGCTGGCGTCGGGGGCCTTGATGGAACGGATGCCCTGCAGTTCGACGAAGGCTTTGGCTTCGTCCGTGAGGTGCTCGGTCTCGGGGATGGTGCCGATAACATTCTGCGCCAGCCAGTCGATGCCGATGATCTCGGCGGGGGTCAGCGTCTGACCGGGCTTGCAGCGAATGTTGCTTTCCTGATCGGTGATGGTCTCGGCAAAGGGAACGATGTGACCGTCGCGGATGCCGTGGCGCAGGATGTCCGTCATGCGGCGGGTGCCCGCATCCAGCTTGCCGGAATAGAAGACGTCGATGGCGTTGGCGTCCATGCCCCACCAGTAATTCAGCGACTGGGCACCGGCGGCTTCGTCCGCCTGCCAGCTGCCGCTGCGGATGCGGTGGACAAGATCTTCATACAGACGGCCCCAGTTCCAGAAGGGCAGGGCAAGGTTGCGGAGCTCATCGCCGTTCTGATAATAAAGACCGAAGGCATGGGAGTTATGGGCAGGGGCGGCGATATCGCGGTTGGAGATGACATGCACGTCGTTCGCCTTGAAGATCTCGTCGGGATCGCTGTTCTTATCCGTGGACCATGCGAGATAGACTTCCGCGCGGGGATTGGTCAGACGGGCGCCCATGGCGAAAGCGTTGATGCTGGCGGGAATGCCGTAGACCGGGTAGTCCGCGATGTAGCCGATGCGGTTGTTCTCGGCCACGGCACCGGCGATGGCGCCGATGATGTACTTCGCCTCGAACATGCGGAGGTAGTAGGAGCGGACGGTGTGGTAGAGCGGCAGCAGGGAGCAGTTCAGCACCTTGACGTTGGGTGCGCCGACGGCGGCCTTCATGGCGCCGTTCAGCAGGACGGGAGAGGTGGTGAAGATGATGTTGGTGCCGTCGTCGATGAGGCGCTCGATGGCAGCCTTGCAGTCTTCGGGCGCGACGTCGTTGACCATCTCGGTCTTGATCTTGTCGCCGAAAACGGATTCGATGTGGTTCTTGCCCAGTTCGTGCCAGTAGGTCCAGCCGGAGACCTCGGCGTTGCGGTTGTTGACAAAGCCGATCTTCAGCTGTGCGGGCACGGAGCGCATGAACTGGCTCAGGAGACCCGGCTTCTGCTGCTGATTGCTCATCAGCAGGGAGAAGGAAGTGTCGTGAGCGCGGGTCTTGAATTCGCCGGTGATGGCCTTCAGGTTGTTGCGGATGATGGAGGAGACCAGCAGATCGTTGCGGTCATAGCCGTAGACCTCCAGATAGATCAGAAAGGCATCCGCAAGGGTGAGCTTCAGCAGGTCGAGACCCGCAAGCTTGTATTCCTCGGAGAAGCGATAGAAAGCGCCGTTGAAGTCGGCTTCGGCTTCCGCGGTCCAGGGCGTGCCCTTCTTCTGACCGACCAGCTCGATCAGACGGTCATAGCTGCCCGCTTCGCTGAACTCCAGATAGTTGATCTTGCAGTCCTTATTGAACTCAAGGTATTCATAGTAGATGCGGGTGGCGAGATCGTCGGACTTATGAGGGATGATGCGGGTCACGTCCGCTTCGATCATGGGCGCATTGATATAGCGGCTGACGGAAACGCGCTTGTTGCCTTCGATGACATAGTAGCGGCTCATGTACTCCAGCACCTTGATGGGCTCGCGAACGCCGTCCTGATAGACGCCGTTGTACAGATTGCGCCACTTGATGGCGAACTCGGAGTTTTCCTCCAGCAGGGGCATGAAGTTGTTGGCAAAGGCATTGGTACGACCGTGATTGGCGGTGCCGGCGACGCGATCCAGCGGGATGGTGATCAGACCGATATACACGTGTGCCAGGGAAAGGTGATCCGGTACCACCTCATCCAAAACGTCCGGGTAGGGGTTGGTTCCCTTCTGCAGTGCGACGCGATAGGCTTTGGTAGCCTGTTTCTTCGCTTTTTCGTAGCAATGCTCTTCCGGAACATCAAAAGTAAACGCCATTTGGGGGCCTCCTAATTTTCAGTGATAACAGGATAATGGAAAGAAATGGGTTTGTCAACGTCGTTACTTTTTGTTTTGGTGAAATCCATATAAAAAGCCTTCCGCACAGGGCGAAAGGCTTGTAAAGACTTACTTTTTGTCCAGGAAGGCAACGCCGACCACACGGGGACCTGCGTTGGCGGCAACGGCGGCGCCGATCTGAGTGTGATCCACGGGGGGATAGCCCAGGGCTTCGGTGAGGGCCTGCGTCATGGCATCATCGTCTTCGGGATGGCTGCCGTAGATGACGCCGTAGGGAGAACCGGGACGGATCTCCGCCAGCACCTTCTTGACCACGGTGGGGATGATCTTCTTCTCGCCGCGGACCTTGTCATCGGTGGCGATCACATGGTCGTACAGGCGCATGATGGGCTTCAGACCCATCAACTCGCCGACGAAAGCGGCGGCGCTGGGGATGCGGCCGGACTTGGCGGCATACTTCAGGGTGAAGGGCACGAAGAAGATGACGCAATGCTCGATCCAGTCGTTCATGAAGGCGAGGACTTCCTCGACGGAGCTGCCGTTCTTGGCAAGACGGGCGCCCTCGGTGACCGCGTAACCGTAGCCCGAGGCATAGGAGCGACCGTCGATGTTGTGGATGTGGAATGTCTTATCCGCGCCGGGATGGGCTTCATAGAACAGCTGTGCGGCGAGGCAGGCACTGTTGTAGGTGCCCGAACCCTCGGCGTTGATGATGGCGTTGATGACATCGGTGACGCCGTCGGCAAAAGCCTTCTCGAACACCTCACCATACTGATAGATGGTGATCTGGGAGGTGCTGGGGATGGCGGGTGCCGCTTCGAGCATTTCGTAGAAACGGGTGTTGTCGAAATCCACGCGGCTGATGTAGGTAGTATCGCCGAAGGAGACGGGGAAATTCATCATTACGATGCCATATTCCTTTTCGACTTCGACGGAGATGTCCGATGCAGAGTCGGTAACAAAGCGAATGACTGACATAATTGCCTCCGATAAATGATCAGCTGACGACGTTCTGAGGCTCGCCCTTCAGGAAAGCTTCGAGGTTCTTCTCAGCGATGGCCATCAGGCGCATACGTGCCTCTTTGGGTGCCCATGCGATGTGGGGAGTAAGGATGGCGTTCTCGGCGCCCAGCAGGGGGCTGTCGGCGGGGATGGGCTCCACGGTGGAAACGTCGGAGCACAGATAGCCGATCTTGCCGCTGTCAAGGGCTGCGCGGACGTCAGCGTCATCCAGAACGGCGCCGCGGGAGGTGTTGATGATGATCACGCCGTCCTTCATCTGATCGATGGTCTCCTTGCGGATGAGGCGGGTGGTCTCCTTGAAGAGGGGGCAGTTGAGGGAGACGATGTCGGCCTTGGCGAACAGCTCCTCGAGGGAGGCGGCGTGGCAGCCGTTTTCGTCCATCTCGGGCTTATAGCGGGGACCGTAGGCGAGGACATTCATGCCGAAGGCACGGGCAACCCTGGCGATGCCCTGACCGATGCGGCCGAAGCCGACGATGCCCATGGTCTTGCCGGCGAGCTCCATGAGGGGGGACTTCCAATAGCAGAAGTCGGCGCAGGCAGACCATTCGCCCGCGTGAACGGAGCGGGAATGATCGCCGACGTGGTGGCAGGCCTCCAGCAGCAGGGCGAAGGTCATCTGGACCACGGAATCGGTGGAATATGCGGGAATATTGCAGACGACAACGCCGTGCGCCTTGGCGGCGGCGAGGTCGATGTTATTGTAGCCGGTAGCCAGCTCGCCGATGAACTTGAGGTTCGGGCAGGCGGCAACGATCTCTTCGGTAATGACGCACTTGTTGGTGAAGATGACTTCCGCGTCACCGATGCGCTCGACGATCTTATCCTTGGGGGTGCGCTCGTAAACGGTGCATTCGCCCATGGCCGCGATGTTGTCCCAGCTCAGGTCGCCGGGGTTTACGGTGTAGCCGTCGAGAATAACAATTTTGGACATGACAAAAAATCCTCCTATCACAGCTTCATTATAACAGGCATAATGGCGGCTGTCAATCTTGACAATACGCGGTTTGGTAACGTATTATGGAGACGGAGGGATAGATTATGGTAAAGACAATCTGCAGAGACGTGTGGCTGACGCGCCTGCCGTCC
>JAKSPZ010000150.1 GCA_024404395.1 Clostridia bacterium
CTGAGCTGCCGCAAAACCAGGGTGAAGAGGTGCCGACAGCGTCTTCACGTACCAATAGTACAACGGCGGATGCTCCGACGCCGCTGTGATCTTCCATATCTCACGATATGAGTGTCGCATCATCGCGAACGTATAGGATTCATCTATCCACGTATAATTGCTCCCCACGAGCAGCAAATACAAAACGGTAAACACCACTACCATGATGCCAAAAATTGCCCAATAGTTGCGGTTCACTCTGTCATCTATCTTTTTCACGCTACCGCTTGCCTCCAAATCGAAATAGTTGATTTCACAACTCAACAGCTTCCCATTCTACACATACTCATCTTATATTATATATGAAACTCTGTAATTTGCAACAGGGACTTCATTTGACATTCCAATGAAAAGGTGTTACCGTATAGATGAAATCTGCCTTTGGAGGCGTAACATGATCTATTTGCTGATATCGATCCTCTTCACTGCCGCGGTCTCTATTTCCATGCGCGTCGCAACGAGCCGTTCCAAGAACCGCTACGCACTGCTCACCGTGAACTACATCACCAGCACGCTGCTGTCCTGCGCTTTTACCTTCCGCAGTGGCTTCTTCCCCGCTGTCCCCGGTCTCGGACGGACCCTCGGGCTCGGCGTGCTCAACGGCGTACTGTTCCTCAGTTCTTTCCTGCTCATGCAGTACACCATCCGCAAGAGCGGCGTCGTCCTTCCCACCGTCTTCATGAAACTGGGCGTCATGGTTCCTTCCCTGGTGTCCATCCTGTTCTTCCATGAGCAGCCCACCTGGATGCAGTGTGTCGGCTTCGCCCTCACCGTCATCGCCATCTGTGTCATCAACCTCGAGAAAGGCAGCGGCGCTGTCGGCGGCGGACTCATGCTGGTCATCCTGCTGCTCTGCAACGGTTCAGCAGACGGCATGTCCAAGGTTTATGAGGAAGTGGGCGTTCCGGAGCTGTCGGGTCAGTTCCTGCTCTATACCTTCCTGGTCGCACTGATCCTCTGCACCGCCATCATGCTGAAGAACAAGCAGCGCATCGGCAAGACCGAATGGATTTACGGTCTCGTGATCGGTATCCCGAACTACTTCACCACGAAGTGCCTGCTGACCTCCCTCGCCACCGTGCCCGCCGTCGTCGCCTACCCCACCTTCTGCGTCGCCGCCATCCTGCTGGTGACCCTCGCCGGTGTGCTCTTCTTCCATGAGAAGCTCTCGAAGCGCCAGATTATCGGTCTGGTCATCGTACTCGCCGCATTGGTCCTGCTGAATATCTGACACAAAAATACCCCCGACTCTTTGCAGAATCGGGGGTATAATCGCGAAATCAGTTGCGGGTCAGCTCGTAGCTGATGACTTCGCCGGTCTTCTTGTTGAGGACGATGGTCGCACGACCGATGGACACCAGAGCGTCGTCGGCCTTGGCCTTGCTCTTGGAGTAGCCGCGCAGGGTGTCGATGCCGTACTTGGACTCGGGATCGGCAGCCTTCGCTTCGGCGATGTTGGCTTCCAGTTCGTCGGCGTCGATGGCGTAGACCGCGCAGTCATAAACGACTTCGACGCTGCGGAAATGAGGAATGGCGCTCTCGATAACGACAGCAGTCTCATCGTAGACCAGATCTTCTTCATTATCGGTAACGATGACGGTCATGCCGTTGTTGCGCTCCAGACGCTCGGAAGCGGAGTAGGAAGCGCTCAGAGAAGTGTTGTTGTAGTTGTAGACGGAATAGCCAAATACACTGCAGACACCGAGGACGAACAGGATCACCAGGACGACGATGTTCTTCTTGGTGAAGCGGAGCGCATCAGCCGTAGAACAGGGAATGTGCGTCTTGTGGCTGATCGGGATCATCGCTCTCAGGAAGACGGTCAGCAGAACGGACTCGATGGGGAACATGCACAGGTTCTTCGCAATACGGGGCATATCGACGATTGCGTAGTACTTGCCGAGGATGACCTGATAGTACCACATCATGATGGGGGTATTCAGGACGATGTTGACGAAGAAGCAGATGCAGAAACGGGAGAGCATGACGCGGAGCGTGGTAACCTTCGTGCGATAGAGGAACAGCGCGAAGACCAGAGAACCCGCGATCTCAACAAAGATGAAGGGGAAGAAGTAAACACCGGTCGGGAAAAGCAGGCAGCCCAGCGTATCGGAGATCGCCGCGGCAACGATAGCGACGACGGGACCGAAGACCATGGCGCCGTAGGCATTGATGAAGAACGCGGTGTTGATGCGCAGGTCGGGACCGATCGGGATCGATACGGCCTTCAGTGCAACACGAAGGGCGATCATCAGGGCCGCAAAGATCAGGACCTTGGTCTTCTTGAACTCTGCGCAGGCAGCTTTCCAGTAAGCCTTACTGAAGGGATGGGAAAAAAGCTGATAGTTTTCCATGACAAAACCTCCTTTCAGAGCATACACTGCTGCATAAGGAGGCTTGATGTTTTTTCTCTCTTATGTTTTTCAGCGGGTGCGGGTCTTCAACCGCGGCTTGCGCCTTCGTCTGCCAGACAACTCCCCATTTTGGCAGCACTTAACGAAGAATACCCTACTCTGTCGCCCTCGATTATATAGAAAACGATTCACCAATGCAACGCATTAACAAATATTTAATTATGAAAGAGTCGCATAGCATGATACTGATTTTGAATGGATCTCCGAGAAAACACGGCGATACCGCTGTGATGATCGAAAAGCTCGTTGCCCGTCTGAACACCGAGGTCATCGTCGTCGATTGCTTCTCAAAGTCGATCTCTCCCTGCATCGACTGCCGCTACTGTGTTTCCCACAGCGGCTGCGCCGTTATGGATGACATGCAGGAGATCTATAAGCTGATTGAAAACAGCGATGGCATTGTATTGGCGAGTCCCGTCTACTTCGGACTGCCCACGCCGCCGCTGGCAAGCGTCGCTTCCCGCATGCAGACGCGGTTCTGTGCACGTTTCTTCCGTCACGAAGTCCTTCCGCAAAGCACCAAGAAGGGCGGCATCCTGCTCTGCGGCGGCGGACTGGGTTCCGCTTCTCCCGCCGAGGATGCGATGAAGCGTTTTCTGCGAGGCATGGGCGTTAAGGACATCGGTCCCGTCGTTTCCAGTCTGCATACGGACACCGTTCCCACGGCGGAAGACCCCACCCTTGACGAACAGATTGATGCGCTGGTCGCCTATTTGCTGAGCGATTAACATACTTGCGTTGCAATCACGCGATTATATCGCTATAATAGAACCAACGCTGTGAACAGAAGGTGATGTTCTTGTCCGAACGGGTACTGGTGAGCCGCTGTCTGCTGGGTTGTCCCTGCCGATACGACGGCTGTGCAAAGGCGTACGAAGGCATCGCCGAAGCCGCTGCGAAGTACGGCTGGATCCCCGTGTGTCCCGAACAGTCGGGCGGACTTCCCACGCCGCGAACCCCCGCCGAACGTCTCGGCGACAGAGTCATCGCAAAGGACGGCACGGATGTGACCGATGCGTTCCGTTTGGGCGCCGAGGAGACCCTGCGTCTGGCAAAGCTGATGAACATCCGCTTCGCGCTGTTGAAAGCCAAAAGCCCCTCCTGCGGCTGCGGCACGATCTATGACGGCACCCACACGGGTACCCTCACCGACGGCAACGGTCTGACTGCGGAAATGCTGCTGGAGAACGGTATCGCCGTTTTCAACGAACATCAGCTGGACGAGCTGCTGGCCTGCGTTACACCGAAACGCCCCACCGAGACAGTCACCTTCACCAACATGTGCATGATCGCCGATCGCGACAGAGTGCTG
>JAKSPZ010000151.1 GCA_024404395.1 Clostridia bacterium
GAAGCTGAATATTCGACTGTGCTGTTTGGCGATCGCTTCCCTTTCCGCTATCTGACAGATGACTATGGCCTGACCTACTACGCTGCTTTTGTAGGTTGCTCTGCAGAGACCGAGGCCAGCTTCGAGACTATCGTTTTCCTGGCACAGAAGGTGGATGAGCTCGATCTGCCGGCTGTGTTGACCATTGAGGGCGTCGATCATCGCATTGCCGAGAACGTCGTCGGCAACACTGCGACCAAGGATCAGAAGATCCTGAAGATGGACTCCCTTCAGGGCAAGCCTGCGGACGGTGCGACTCACCTGTCCGTGATGGAGAATGCTTGATACTTCTGTTGAGTATGGAATGTCCCCCTGCGTATACCTTGTTGACCACATGCTGTTTATTTGGTATACTACTCATCAAGAAAGCTGTAATGTGCAAACAGGAAGAAAAAGGAGCTTGCCGATGGGCACGCATATCCATGTACTGTATGCTGCGGATGAAAACTATGTACGCCACGCAGCCGCCTCCATGGTTTCGCTGATGGAGCATAACATCGGCGTGGATGAGATCACGATTCATTTTTTGTCGATGGGCGTCAGTGAAAAAAGCATGGAGCAGCTCTCAGCACTTTGTGCCGAGCGGAAAAGGCACTTTGCGGGGTATGAGCTCGGCGATATTCGCCGCTGGTTCGATTTCCCAGTGAATGCCCGCGGCTTTGCGCCGAGCACGCTGGCGCGCCTGTTTATTGCGCGCGTGCTGCCGGAGGATGTGTCGCGTGTCCTTTATCTGGACTGCGATACCATTGTAACGGACGATCTGACGGCACTGTGGCATACGGACATGGGAACGTGCTACCTTGGCATGGTCGCAGAGCCGACGGCAACGAAGGCCCGCCGCGTACAGCTTGGGATGGATGTCAAGCAACCCTATTTCAATGCCGGCGTGCTGCTGATCAATTTGGCACTCTGGCGCAGTGAGGACGCGGAGGGCACCGTACTTCGATACTATTGCAGCAAGGGTGGCGACTTTATTGCCCCCGACCAGGACGCCATCAACGGCGCCTTTCCCGGACGCATCTATGAATTGGCGCCGCGCTATAATTACGGGTCTGTCCAGATCTATTATCCATGGAAGGCGCAGAAACGCATCAGTGCGCCCACGCCTTTTATGAACGAGGAAACCTATCGCAAAGGAACGGAAAAACCGGCCATTATTCACTTTTTGGGTGAAGAAAGACCGTGGCGCGCGGGAAACCATCACCCCTATACGGTTGAATACGAACGGAATCTGGCGTTGACGCCCTGGAAGGATTCCGAAAAGGATGAAGGCTGGCGGATGTATTTCCTGTGTTTTGGACTGTTCAATACGTTCATGAAGCCCTTCCCGTATCTGCGCTGGCGCATTATTGACGGCCTGATCCCGGTGTTTATGAAGCACCGTGAGCGGCAGCTGAAAAAGCGGCAGTGATGTACTGCCTTTTCCCCCTGGACGGCGTGTTTCACAACCCGAATAAACAGACAGAGCGTCAGACAGAAGACAGGCGCTCTGTTTTATAGTGGTTCGGAGCGGTGTGTCTCTCGGCTTTTTTCCTTTTTGATGGCAGGAAATCGTTTGTCGACGGAGAAAAAAAGAACATACTGAGCGATCTGAAGATACAGACGGAGGTAAACGCATGAGCTACGCAGAAGCAAAAGCAAGATATGCAGCCATCGGCATCGATACCGAAGCCGCCATGGCAACCCTGAAGAACGTGCCGATCTCCCTGCACTGCTGGCAGGGCGACGACGTGCGCGGCTTTGATACCGATCCCACCAAGCCGCTGACCGGCGGCATTCAGACTACAGGCAACTATCCGGGTCGCGCCCGTACGCCCGAGGAGCTGATGGCGGATATCGATCAAGTGTTGGCGCTGTGTCCCGGCACCAAGAAGATCAATCTGCATGCCAGCTATGCCATCTTCAATGAGCAGAACGGCGGTTGGGTGGATCGGGATCAGCTGGAGCCCAAGCACTTTGCACCTTGGGTGGAATTCTGCAAGGCACGCGGACTCGGCGCGGATTTCAACCCGACCTTCTTCTCCCATCCGATGTGCGATCCGCTGACGTTGTCCTCTCCGAACAAAGAGACCCGCGACTTCTGGATCCGTCACGGCAAGGCCTGCATCCGCATCAGTCAATATCTGGCGGAGGAACTGGGTCAGCCCTGCACCATGAACATCTGGACAGGCGACGGCTTCAAGGATATCCCCGCAGACCGCATGGGCCCGCGCATGCGCTATCGTGAATCCATCGACGCGATCCTCTCCGAGCCTTACGATTTCAACATCGTCAAGCCCTGCGTGGAAAGCAAGGTATTCGGTATCGGCGTAGAGGCCTATACCGTCGGCTCCGCAGAGTTTTCTTTGAACTATGCCGCCATGAACCCGGGTAAGTGCATCCCCCTGATGGACAACGGTCACTACCATCCGACCGAGGTCGTCTCCGACAAGATCCCCGCGCTGCTGACTTTCTTCCCGGAGATCGCCCTGCACATCACCCGTCCGATCCGCTGGGACAGCGACCATGTGGTACTGTTTGACGATGAGACTCGGGAGATCTGCCGCGAGATCGTCCGCTGCGGCGGTCTGGACGGACGCGTGTTCATCGCCCTGGACTACTTTGATGCTTCCATCAATCGCATTGCTGCATGGACGGTTGGCTTCCGCAATGTGCAGAAGGCGTTGCTGAATGCATTGCTCACCCCGGAAGCGGATCTCAAGGCATTGCAGGATACGGATCGGTTTACGGAACTGATGGTCCGTCAGGAGGAAATGAAGACCCTGCCCTTCGGCGAGATCTGGGCAGAGTACTGCGACCGCTGCGGCGTGCCGAAGGATGGAGAATGGTTCTCCGTCGTCAAGGAATATGAAAAGACAGTGCTTTCCGCACGTGTATGATTTTGGAGGACAAAACAATGGGCATGCTCGATCTTTCGATCATCAATCGATATATCCGTGTCTGCAACGACGGCTGGCTGCAGGGCTGGCATGAGCGAAACGGCGGCAACCTGACCTACCGCCTCACCGAGGCAGAGGTCGAGGAGATGCGTCCCTTCTTCGACGAGACGCCGCGCCCGTGGGTGAACATGGGCGTTACCGGTGAGAATCTGGCAGGTGCCTATTTCCTGTCTACCGGCAGCGGCAAGTATATGCGCAATGTCATCCTCGACCCCGAGGACTGCATCGGCGTGGTGGAGATCAACGAAAAGGGCGACAGCTATCGCATCGTGTGGGGACTTGTAAACGGCGGTAAACCGACCAGCGAGTTCCCGTCCCACTTCATGAACCATTCCGTGCGCGTTGCTGCGACGAACGGCGCGACCCGAGTCATCTATCATGCACATCCGGCAAATGTGATCGCCATGACCTATGTGGTGCCGTTGACCGACCGCGACTTCAGCCGTGCCCTGTGGAAGAGCGCGACCGAGTGCCCGGTGGTGTTCCCCGGTGGCATCGGTGTGGTACCGTGGATGGTTCCGGGCGGCGCGGAGATCGCTATGGCGACCTGCGAGAAGATGAAGGAATTCGAGGCAGCGATCTGGGCGCAGCATGGTCTGTTCGTTTCCGGTCCGGATTTCGACATCACCTTCGGTCTGATGCACACCATCGAGAAGTCCGCACAGATCTGGATCCTGCAGAAGAGCACCGGTCTGCCGGAGCTGCAGACCATCACCGACGACGCCCTGCGTGCCATCGCCAAGGAGTTCGGCGTGCAGCTGCGTGAGGAGTTCCTCGACTGAC
>JAKSPZ010000152.1 GCA_024404395.1 Clostridia bacterium
CACATTCGCCGGTGACAAGTCAAACGCGCTCCTTTCCTTCCCCGCTGCTGGTTGCGTCTATGGTAAGGGTCTCCGCAATGGCGGTGCGTACGGTCGCTATTGGTCGTCGTCGCTCTACTCGGTCGGTCCGGGCAACGCCTACAACCTGTACCAGCAGCACCTCGACCGTTCCGTCACGCAGAACGACATAAAGCTCTGCTCGGTATCCCTTCCCAAAGTCACCGATGCGAAGACGAAGCAGAGCTGCGAGCTGCTGCTGAACGTCGCCCTGACAAAATGCATCTACGGACGGAAGGGCCCCGTCACCGAGCCGCTCAAGTACGATTACCGTTCCGAGCACGAGGGCATGATGCACGCCTGCGGACACGATATGCACACCACCATCCTGCTGGGCGCGGGCAAGTGGCTAAACGCGCATCGCGACCTGATGAAGGGCAACGTCCGCCTGCTGTTCCAGCCCGCAGAGGAGACCGACGGCGGCGCCAAGCCCATGGTCGAGGCGGGCGTCATGGAAGGTGTGGACCGCGTGTTCGGTCAGCACGTTCAGCCCTATATGAACGTCGGCGTGATCGACGGCATGCGCGGTACCCTGAACGCTTCCACCGATGAGGTCCGCATCACCGTTCACGGCGTCTCCTGCCATGCGGCGCGCCCCGAAGGCGGCGTGGATGCCATCGTCTGCGCCGGCGCCATGATCTCGTCCCTGCAGACCGTGGTCTCTCGCAGTGTCACGCCGCTGAAGCCCTCGGTGCTGACCTTCGGCACCATCAACGGCGGCAGAGCGCGGAACATCGTCTGCGACTGCGTCGAGCTGGGCGGCACCCTGAGAACGGCGGATCCCGTGCTCCGTGAGACCATGAAGCGGCGCATCCGCGAGGTGGCGGAAGGCGTTGCCGCAGCCTACGGCGCCAAGGTGGATGTGGAGATCATCTCGGGCTTTGATGCCCTCATCAACGACGATCACGAGATCGATCGCTTGATGCGCCTCGGTCGCGAGCTGCTGGGCGATGCAAACGTGCTGACTCGCGAAGCCCCCAGCATGGGCGGCGAGGATTTCTCCTATTTCTGTGAAGCGGTTCCCGGCGCGTTCTATCATCTGGGCTGCGGCAAGCAGCAGCCCGCACCCACCCTGCACAGCTGCGATTTCGACCCCGACGAGAAGTGTATGGCCATCGGCGTTGCCATGCAGTGCGCCGCAGCGCTGGACGTCATGAATGAGATGCATTGAGGGGCGTATATAGTATGAAGAAACTCTTTATTTCCGCAGATATCGAAGGCACCACCGGCATTCCCCTTTGGGCAGAGACCGAGAATGGCCACCCCCGCTACGGCTACTTTGCAAAGCAGATGACCGCAGAGGTATCTGCGGCTTGCGAAGGCGCGACGGCGGCGGGTTGCGAAGAAGTCCTCATCAAGGACGCCCATGACAGCGCCTGCAACCTGATCCCCAACGAGCTGCCCGAGTACACCCGCCTCTTCCGAGGCTGGGGCTCCGACTGCCTTTCCATGATGGCGGGTCTGGACGAGACCTTCGACGGCGTCTTCTTCACGGGCTACCACAGCGGCGCCGGCATGGACACCAATCCGCTGTCCCATACCATGAATCAGCGCAACAATTATCTGAAGATCAACGGCATCATCGCTCCCGAACTGATGGTCAACAGCCTGAGCGCTGCATACTTCGGCGTGCCTGTCCGTCTGGTCACCGGCGACAAGGGTCTGTGCGACTGGATGCACGAGATGAATCCCAACATCGAGACCGTCGCCGTCAGCGAGGGCGTTGGTCGCGGCTCCATATCCATCCATCCCGACCGCGCCTGCAAGCTCATCCGCGAGGCTGCCGAGCGCGCCGCGCTGAAGCCCGCCAAGGACTGTATGTTCCCCATGCCCGATCATTTCACCGTGGAGATCTGCTTTAAGGAGCATTTCCGCGCCAAGAATCAGGCCATGTACCCCGGCTGCAAGCAGACTTCGCCCACCACGCTGGTCTATGAGGCGGACGATTGGATGGAAGTTCTGCGCATGATCGACTTTGTCCTGTAATTATTTCAAATATGTTACAAAATGTTGCGAATTGACGGCTTTTTCCCCTTGACGGCAGTTTTGCCAAAAGGTATAATGTTGTCAGTACCACTGTAACAGGAGGCCAATTATGGAACAGAAACGTGTATCCGCAAAAGTGCGCGAGCGGAGACTCCGCCGTAAGTATCAGAAGCGCATCTTCCTCGCGGTCGTTATTTCGCTGATCGTCGGTCTGGTCGTCGGCTTTATCTTCGGCATGCAGATCGGTAAGAAGAGCAGCACCACCGAGATCGTTGAAGTGCCCGTGGCAGTGACGCCCGAAGCTCTGACGCTGGCGACCGAAGCCCCCGTCTTCACCGAGCCCGCCGAGCCCACCGAGGCACCCGTGGTCGAGACCAAGGACGAGGCCACCGAGGCGCCCGTCGTCGTGGTCTCCGAGCCCGTCGTGACCGCCGAGCCCACCGCTACCCCCGTGCCGACGCCCACCCCCGCACCCGAGGCTGAGCGCGTTGTCAACGTTCCCTTCGGTCGTCGTCAGGTCATCAAGACCGACGTCAACCTGAACGGCACCACGGAGCAGCTGAACTTCCAGGTCACCGTCGGTCGCTACATGACCCCCGAGTACTATGACATCAACTACAGCAACAAGTATCAGCTCACCGGTACCGAAGCGGGTGTCGAGTTCGAACTGGTCCTGAATGACTACATGGGCAAGGACGCCGTCCTGCCTCAGAACGTGCTGGACATCTCCGTTGAGACCGCGGACGGCACCGTCGAGACCGGCTACCAGCTGGTGGACGCCGAGATCCACGGCAAGAACGAGGTCGTTATCGATACCAATATCCCCACCATGTTCTACAAGCGCTTCAGCTACAGCCGCAGCGTGGGCGATATGAGCTATCTGAACATCACCGCCACTGCCGACGGCGTGACCACCAAGTATCAGTTCGAGCTTGATGAGCCCCTGCGCCCCGTGGCGACCCCCACCCCCGAAGTGACCCTGCGTCCCATCGTGAAGGGCGAGAAGGGTGACGACGTCAAGATCCTGCAGCAGCAGCTGATCGACCTCGGTTACCTGACCGGTACCGCTGACGGCGACTTCGGCGGCAAGACCGAGAAGGCCATCAAGGCGGCTCAGGAGGACTTCGGTCAGGAGCCCACCGGTATCGCCGACCACGCCTTCCGCACCGCTCTGAACGCGGCTGCCGAGGAAAAGGGTCTGGCCGACGCCGCTGCCGACAGTGAAGCCGAATCCGCAAACTGATGATCAAAACACAAAGGAGCTGTCCAATCGGACAGCTCCTTTTCTGTGCAGTGCGATAAGCAAACGATGATGGGGTGAGTTCCGTGTGAAGGTGGATTGAGTCCTGTGGGATGATGGGTCAAGTCTCGTTAGATGGTGGGTTGAGCACCGTCGAATGGTGGGTTAAGTCTCGTCAGAAGATGGGTTAAGCCCCGTTGGATGATGGGTTGAACCCCGTAGGAAGGTGGGTTGAGCCCCGTCAGAAGATGGGTTGAGCCCCGCCGAATGTTAGGTTGAGTCCCGTCGGATGATGGGTTGAGTCCCGTCAGATGTTGGGTCAAGTCCCGTTGGATGATGGGTCAAGTCCCGTCAGATGTTGGGTCAAGCCCCGTTGGATGGTGGGTTGAGCCCCGTTGGGCGGTGGGGCAGGCTGCGTATTTGGTTCAGGGGCATATTAAGGCAAAAAGAAAACCTCCG
>JAKSPZ010000153.1 GCA_024404395.1 Clostridia bacterium
AACGATCTCATCCAATCCGACAGCAGAAAGAACAGCCCCGAAGCACGGTTGTGTTTCGGGGCTGTTTTGGCGCGCCCGATGGGATTCGAACCCACGGTCTTCTGAGTCGGAGTCAGATGCCCTATCCACTAGGCCACGGGCGCACACTACCGATAATTATACCTGCCCCCGAAATGTTTGTCAACCAAAGCGGGGCGGTTTAACCGTATTGCCCAAATCCCTTTAGCCCTTGCATCCCGCTCGGAAAAGGGGTAAAATCAGTACAATGACACCCAAAGGAGCGCTGGATATGCGAGATTATAAAGTGACCTTCTGGAACCCCGGCTGCATGCCCGCGGATGACGATGTCTTCGGCTGCGCCACGCTGGGCTTTGCCGACGGCAGCCGCTGGGTTGAACCCACCGAAAAGGCGAGCGCCTGCTGGCGGACCCTTCGCGGCGAAGCCTACGGCGGCAGTTATGATGAGATGCTCGCCGCCCGCCGCGCATCCGAGGCGAGACCCGTCGCCATTCTAGTCCTCTTCACCGGCGAGGCGGGCAACGACCGCTTCGTGGACACGCTGCAGGACGTGTAGAAGGGCGTGCCCATCCTGGGCGGCGCGGCGGCGAGAGGCGGCGATCAGGCCGTGGGCGAAGTCCTGCCCAAGGGCGAACACGGCGCCGTCCTGCTGATCACCGAAGGCAAATTCGACACCGGCTGCAAGTGCATCCATGAAACCGACGTGAAAAAGGTGCACTGCGAGATCCGCGAGAGCCGCATCATCGAGACCATCGACGGCGAACCTGCCTCCCCGTTCCTTCTGAAGCAGCGCGCCGCCATGGGCAAGCCCGCCGATGACTTCGAATCCCTCACCTTCCGCGAGGCCTGCGGCAAAAACGTCCGCTGTGCCGAGCGGGGCGACGGTACGATCTACGCCGGCGCAAACCTGACGGAAACGGATATCATGCTCTCCTCTGTCGATCGCGCCGATGCCGACGATGCCATCTCCGCCTACATGCATCGACCCAACGCCCTGTCCATCGGCTGCGCGGGGCTGAAATCCCTGTTGACCAAGCCCTTCGCCTGCGCGGAGAACAATCTGGGGCTCTTCCTCTTCGGCGAGGTCGTCCCCTATCCCGACGGACGCTCCCGCTTCGCCAACCTCACCCTCGGTCATCTCACCGCTGAATGAGCTTTCGGCGCGGGTCCCATTTCGACCCGCGCCTTAAAAATTAGCTTGACAACACCTGTCATTTTACTTATAATATCCGTGCATAAGCAGCGTTGATGGGAAGAAAGACCCTTTGCTGAGATTCAGAGAGCCGTCGGTCGGTGTGAGGCGGTTGAGGCATTGCGGTGTATGACTGATCCCGGAGCTGATGATCCGAACCGTTCACCGCAGTAGGTTCATCCGGCTGACCCCGTTACAGGTCTTGGCCTTGTTGGAGGCTGCAGAGGACAGTTGTGAAAACAACCGTCGAATCAGGGTGGTACCGCGTCTATGAACGTCCCTGACCCATGGCGGGTCAGAGGGCTTTTTTTATGCCCTGCCCGCGAACACACATTGAGTTGGAGGGTTTGAATATGAAGGGTTTTGAAAAGTATATTCCGTTTGTTCCTCAGAAGATCGAGAACCGCACCTGGCCGGACAAGGTCATCACCAAGGCACCCATCTGGTGCTCTGTTGACCTGCGCGACGGCAATCAGGCGCTGATCGATCCCATGAATATGCAGGAGAAGCTGGAAATGTTCCACATGCTGGTGGACGAGATCGGCGTCAAGGAGATCGAGATCGGCTTCCCCTCCGCTTCCGATACCGACTATGAGATCTGCCGCGAACTGATCGAGGGCGGTCACATCCCCGACGACGTGACCATCCAGGTCCTCGTTCAGGCCCGTGAACACCTGATCCGCCGCACCTTTGAGGCCATCAAGGGCGCCAAGCACGTCATCTTCCACTTCTACAATTCCGTCTCCACCCTGCAGCGCGAAGTCGTCTTCGGTATGGACGTCGCCGGCGTCAAGAAGATCGCCACCGACGCCGCCGATCTGATCTACGAGATGGCACAGCCCGTACTGGCGGAAGGCATGGATCTGCGCTACGAGTACTCCCCCGAGTCCTTCATGGGCACCGAGATGGACGTCGCCGTTGAGATCTGCGCCGCCGTTCTGGATCACCTCCATGCGGACAAGGATCATCCCGTCATTCTGAACCTGCCCACCACCGTCGAGAACTGCATGCCCAACCAGTTCGCCGACGAGATGGAATATTTCATCCGTAATCTGCCCGGACGCGATCGCGCCATCATCTCCCTCCATCCCCACAATGACCGCGGCTGCGGCGTCGCCACCACCGAAGCGGGTCTGCTGGCGGGTGCCGACCGCGTCGAAGCCTGCCTTTTCGGCAACGGCGAGCGCACGGGTAACGTCGATATGGTCACCGTCGCCATGAACATGTACGTTCAGGGCGTCGATCCCGAGCTGAACTTCACCCAGATGGACCGCATCCGCTCCATGTACGAGCGCTGCACCAAGATGCGCGTGCCCGAGCGCCAGCCCTATGCCGGCAATCTGGTCTTCACCGCTTTCTCCGGCAGCCATCAGGATGCCATCAACAAGGGCTTCATCTACATGGAGAAGCACGGCACCGACAAGTGGATGGTCCCCTATCTGCCCATCAATCCCGAAGATCTGGGCTGCGCCTATGAGCCCGTCCGCATCAACTCCCAGTCCGGCAAGGGCGGCGCCGCCTTCATCATGCACCACAAGTTCGGCTTTGAAATGCCCAAGGCCATGCACGTGGAATTCGGCAAGGTCGTCCAGCAGGAATCCGATCGCCGCGGCATCGAACTGAAGCCCGACGTGCTGTATCACCTCTTCGAGGAGACCTACCTGAAGGTGGACGGTCCCTACAAGCTCATCAACAACATGCTCAGCGCCAACGTGGTGGACGGTGTTGCCCACTCCCACTTCTACGGACGCCTGCAGCACAAGGAGACCGTATTCGAAGTCTCCGGCGACGGCAACGGTCCCATCGACGCCTTCTTCAACGCCATCCGCAATGAGCGCATGAACCGCTATCAGTTCATCGACTACAAGGAGCACGCCATCTCCGAAGGCTCCGACTCCAAGGCTGTGGCGTACATCCAGCTGCGCACCCAGGACGGCAAGGACGTTTTCGGCGTGGGCATCGACCACAACATCTCCATGGCTTCCATCAAGGGCATCCTCTGCGCCATCAACCGCTGCAAGGCGTACGAGCACATGCTGGAAGGCAAGGCCTGAGTTTCATAGATCCAAAGGCGTGGCGTGAAGTCACGCCTTTTCATTCCCCTGTGGAGGCATACGAAACATGTATGAACTGATTCAGATCACCGAAAACGATTATTATGTCAACTGTCCCGCCAAGATCGGCATCGTCAAGGTCGGCGAAGACGAAGTGGTGCTGATCGACAGCGGCAACGACAAGGACGCGGGCAAAAAAGTCCTCCGCATTCTCGAGAGCAACGGCTGGAAACTGCGGGCGATCTACAACACCCACTCCCACGCCGACCACATCGGCGGCAACCGCTTCCTGCAGGATCGGACAGGCTGCAAGGTCTACGCGAAGGGCATCGAAGCCGCCTATACAAGGGATCCGATCCTGGAGCCCGTCGGTCTGTACGGCGGTCTCCCCACGAAAGACCTCAAGCACAAATTCCTGATGGCGCAGCCCAGCGCCGCCGAAGCCCTTGAAGCCTC
>JAKSPZ010000154.1 GCA_024404395.1 Clostridia bacterium
ATCCATCGGGAGGCGTGCCCATTTCGCCCATCATGGGCGGAACGTTCCCGTCCTGTCCGTTCGGTTTTGCGGGGGGCGTGTTTTCGGCAAATGCGATGATGCCGACCAATGTCATGATGACAGCCAACAGGACTGAGATTCTGCGTTTCATGTTCTTTCTCCTTTGCTTGAGCCAAATGTGTTGTTCACGAGTCACGCTATCATTGTAGCCCCAACACATGTCCGCCGAATGAATAGGATATGAACATTTTTAATGAATCTTCAAACCGACTGTAAGCGTCACCGTTCCGCAAAAAGCCGGCTGTCATATTCGCGGCACACACAGAAATGGCAGAGAGAGCCGTTCGATGTGTCTCTGCAGGGACAATAGTATTCTGTGCGTCCGTTGGTCTGTACCGTTTTTATCTTCGTGATTTCTGTCGGATGGAGGGGGATCTCCAGTATGAAAGCATGATAGAGACTTGCCAGGATCACCCATTTGTGCCCTTCTTTTTGCTCCATATACCGATCCAGATAGGTTTGGAGGCTGTGGTGAAGCTGTCTGACCCTGTCCGCATCGATCTCCCGATCTCCGACTTCTTCCGTTTGGAGCAGAGACAGCATGCTCTGACGATTGTATTTCCCGATCACAAGCCCGGCATTCATATCTGTCAGCGCCCGTTGCTCGGATAAACTGATGCACCGCCGCAGTTCCCGCAGCAATTCATTCTTCGTCATATCCGCCCTTCACTCTTTCTGTTCACGAGGATATAAATCGCCAGCATCACGATGCTCATGACCGTGCTGGCGGGCGCCGCACAGCCGATGAGGAAGAGGTCGGTATGCGCCATCCGTGCGAAGAACCAGGTGGCAGGGATCCTGCCGAGGAAGGTCGCGATGAGGTTCTGTGCCATATTGAAAGCTGTCATGCCGCAGCCGTTGAGCAGCGCTGACAGGTTGAAGGAGATCGCGGTCAGTATGCCGTCGATACTGTAAGCCTTCATGTACAGACCCGCCATTTCGATGACCTCCGCATCGTTGGTGAACAGGGACGGCATGAAGCTCGGGAACAGCAGACAGACCAGGAAGCACAGTGTTTCGATCGCCATGCAGAGAGCGATGGCATAGCCGACAGCCTTGTGCGCGCGATCCATTTTCCCCGCGCCGAAGTTCTGCGCTACGACCACGGCCATCGAGGCGGAGAAAGCACTCTGCGGCATGAAGGTGAAGCCGATGATCTTGTCACCGATGCCCATGGCTGCGCTGGCAGACAGTCCCATGCTGTTGATAATGGCAGTGATAAACATGAAGCTGATGTTGATCAGCACGCTCTGCACACCCATGGGGATGCCGATCTTGAAGATGTTCGCCGTCGTCTTTCCCTCGAAGCGGATGTCCCGCTTGCCGAAGGCGAAAGGCATGCCTTTTCGGGTAATAACGATCAGGCTGAATACAAAGCTCGATCCCTGTGCAACGACGGTCGCGATGGCGACGCCGGTAACCCCCAGTCCCATGACGCCGGTCAGGAGCAGGTCGCCCGCGATATTGATCACACAGGCCACAGCCACAAAGATCAGCGGGCTTTTGCTGTCGCCCATGGCGCGCAGCAATGCGCATACGATGTTGTAGCCGATGATCAGCGGAATGCCAAGGCTGCATATGCGCATGTAGATGATCGCCTCGGCCATCGCCTCCGGCGGGACATTCAGCCAGGAAAGGAACACAGGAGAGAATACAGCCGACACGGCGGTCAATATGAGACTGACGACCGCAAAGTCGATGATCAGGTTTCCGACGATCTTCGCGGCGCGCTTGCCGTCCTTTGCACCGATGCATTGGCTGACCAGCACGGTACCGCCCGCAGACAGGCCGATGGCCAGAAATGTGAACAGCGACAGAAGCTGCGATCCGCAGGCGACGGCAGATACGCCCGAGGACGATCCGCAGTTGCCGATCACCAGCGTATCCACGGTGCCATACAGTGTCTGCAGCAGATTGGAGAGCAGGAACGGCAATGTGAACCATAGCACACTTGAGAAGATGGGACCTTCCGTCAGAGCGTTGCGGTTCTGCGCGGCTGCGGAGCGACCGCGATGCAGCAGGACTTTCATAAATGTTACCTCCTCGGCTCTATGCCGACATATCAAGAAAAAAGCCGGACAGGACAACAGGTATCTCAACCTGTCATCTTATCCAGCTTACTGTTTCAGATGAACAGCTCACCCTCCGATGAACAAGAGCTATTATACGCGCCGATCCGTCAATCGTCAAGCCTATTCAGCCGATGTTGTGACTCACATATTCCTGACTGCGTTTGAGATCTGCAGATAGTCATTGGTGAGAATGCAGTCAATGCCCATCTTGCGGTAGCGGATCGCTTCTTCGGGATCGTCGGCATAGAAGACATTGCAGATGATGCCGTTCTCATGGGCATAGTCCACAGAGGACTGGTCAAAGTAGGGCTTGTACAGCTGTACCTTTTGGGCACCGACTTTCAGCGCGCGGTCGATCATAATGCGCATATCGTCTCTTTCCTGATTCCAGCCGATACACAGATTGATATCCGGCGCGACCTCATGGAATTCAATCAGAGACTGATCCGTGGACGACATCATGTAGCAATGCTTTTCGCAGTTGTATTGATGGATCAGATCAGAAATTGCCTTGTAGTGATGATCCATTTGCGGCTGATCCCAGATCTTGACATGGATATTCATGATGGTCGTGCAGGCAAAGTGCTTCAGGATATCTTCGAATCGGATGATCCGCAGTCCCTTGAAAGCTTCGCCCTTCTTGATGCCGAAATCAAATCGGCACAGCTCATCGTAGGTGTAGTCCCAGATATTGCCCGTGCCGTCGGAGACGCGGTCCAGACTGCTGTCGTGGATGGAAACGAGCTGACCGTCCTTGGTGCTCCAGAGGTCAAATTCGATCTCTTCCGCGCCGAGCGCGACCGCGGCACCGTATGCCGGCAGACTGTTTTCGGGCGCGATGGTGTTAAACCCGCGATGAGCGCAGATCCTGGGGTAGGGGAGATGGTCGTCGTCGGGGATCATCATGGGTCCGGCGGGGCGATATAGCCACGGGCGTCTGCCTTCATCGATGTATTCGTGATGGCTCTTCAATGAACCCTTGAAGCCTGCAGCCTTGTAGTATTTATCGGCGACATCGATGTCACAGACACCGAGCCCGACTTTGCTTTCCATGTTCAGGACCATCTCGCCTTTCGGGCTTACGACCATGCTGCAGCCGCACACAGGCGAATCCTCGCCCATAGACACGGCGCTGCGAATGAGCCAGGCGTTCGTGTTGTATGAAAGGAACTTGCCGATGATCGATAGGGCGTCATGAGTGTCGGTCCGCTGATGGGAGCAGCCGATGATGATATCCACATTCTCCCGTGCGAGCGCGGAAAAGGCCTCATACATGTAGAAGTCATAGCAGGTCATAAAGCCGATGGTAAGACCTTCGGTTTTGAGAATATAGGGCTTTTCGTAAGTATAGGAGTAGGCACAGTCCAGTTCATTTCCGCCTTCGGCAGCGGTCTTCACCTCGCTGGGGGCGGGATGTGCCTTGTAATATTTGCCGATCTCGTTTCCGTCGCGGTCAAAGCAGTGGGTGGTGTTGCGGTTGCCGAGAGCGCTCTTCTCCGCGTAATTTGCAAAGACAAGGGCGTGACAGCGACGCGCCAGTTCTACGCACTTTTCATGGATGATCGGCTGATACTTGTC
>JAKSPZ010000155.1 GCA_024404395.1 Clostridia bacterium
GCTCCGCAAGCATCGCCGGCAGAACGAGATCGACACAGATGGCGATGGGGGCGCTGCCTTTGCCTTTGATAAAAGGCAAACGGGCGTGCTGCAGGATGGGTTTGAAGACGCGGCTGCGCAGCTCGAGCACCGTACGGCGCGTCAGCTGCGGATGGACGGTCTTGAGAGAATCACCTGCGATACGCAGGGTCCAGCCCAGCAGGACAGCGGTCTCCGCGACTTCGAAATCGATGATCGGGGACGCATCGTCGTCCATCAGGCTGTGCATGGGGGAGACCCAGGTAGGCTCCTCAAGAATGGCCATGACCAGATCGCCGATGGCGGCAAGGGTTCCGCTATCGAGGGGATGCTTCAGAAAGATCTCGAGGGCATTGCGGCGGGCGTCCCGAAGGGCTTCGTAGCGTTCGGGTCGGGCGATGCGCTCGCTGAGGGGGAGCTGCGCGGTCAGGGTGCGCAGGTTGCCCGTAAATGACGGCGGGGTGATCCCGTCCTGAATGGGAGACGGAACCTTGCCGTTTCGGAGCAGGTCTTCTATGGTCAAACGATGGTCCGAGAACATGGAGCCGCCTCCTTTCGTAATCAGTCGATGCTGTAACGGGCGCGCTCGCCGCCGATCAGCTTGGGACGGGTGCGCGCGGCGGTCACGGTGGCGTGACCGATGGTATTGGTCTTGAGACGGATGGGCACGGCAACGGCACGAAGGTGCATGCCGATGAGGGTCTGACCCACGTCGATGGCGGCGTCAGCGGAGACCTGTTCGACGACCACGGGATCCTTCATGGCTCGATAGGCAGCGGTGGCAAGGGAGCCGCCCGCCTTGGGCTGGGGAACGACACAGACGATGTTCAGCTGATAGGCTTCTGCGGTCTCACGTTCCACCACCAGCGCACGGTTCAAATGCTCGCAGCACTGGAAAGCGCAGCTGAAGCCATGTTCTTTGCTCATGTCGATGACGGCCTGTGCCAGTGCTTCGCCCAGTTCATAGGTGGACTGATGACCGATCACGCCGCCGTCCATCTCGCTGCTGGAACCGCCGATGGCCAGCAGACGGACAGGATTAAAGAAAGGGCGGTTTTCGTTCAGAAGCTCGGTCAGCGCACTGCGCGCAGCGTTGTAGATATTGGTTTGGATCTCATTCATGGTGATTGCCTCGGTTCATAAATGTATAGCTGCCGATGGAGACGGCAACGGCAAGATTGAGCGAATCAATCTCGTTGGACTGTGGAATGAAGACGCTCTGTCCAAGGGTGGCGAAGACGGGGGGAAGTCCCGCTGCTTCGTTGCCGAAGACAAGGCTGAAGGGCGGCTTTGCGGCGGCGGCGACCTCGTCCAGCGTCTTGGCACCGTCCAGCATGAAGGGGTACAGCGGACGGGTGGGATGGTCGGCGCGGTACTCATCAAAACTGTCGTAGGTGTGGACGCGCATCTTGTAGAAGGCGCCCATGGACGCGCGGAGCACGTGGGGATCGAACACATCCACACAGGGACGGATCAGCGCCACATCGTGGATGCCGAAGCCCAGCAGGGAGCGCAGGGCGGTACCCACGTTGCCGCTGTCGGAGATTTGGCAGAGGACGGCGTGACAGGTATCGGGATGCAGGTCGGATTCGAACTTGTCGAACACGACACCCGCAAAGCAGTTGTCCTTTTTGGATTCGCGGCGCAGGACGCGGTCCGCGATCTCCTCACGGATACCCAGTGTGCGGCATTTATCGCGCAGCTTCGCTACGCCTTCGTTCTTATCGGAATCGGGATGCAGCAGGAGGCGCTGTACTTTTTCGGGATGGGCTTCCAGCAGCATCAGCGACGGGAATACGCCCAGCGCATAGCTGTAGCTGAGTTTTTTGGAATAAGGTTCCAGCTTAGGCATGATGACACCCCGTTACTCGTTGTATTTGAACCATCCGCGCAGGTAATCGCGAAGGGCTTTGCTGTGGGTCTCCATGGGATAATGTCCCGCGGATACCAGCTTGTGGATCTCGGCTTCGGGCAGGAGCTCGTGGATCTTGTCGCGGACAACGCCCGTGATGATGGGATCGTTGCTGCCCCAGATTGCCATGGTGGGCGTGAAGCCCATGCCCTCCGTGGGCGGCGTGGAGGCGACCTTCAGCGCGCGCAGACAGGTGTGGACGCTGTTTTCCCGCTCGAAGGGCTTGCGCATCTTTTCGAGAATGAACTCGTCCAGGGTATGGGCGGCGGCGTTTTCCACGGTTTTGCGGAAGCGTTCGGGGGATTCGAAGGTGCGGATCAGCTGCTTCTCCGTCTTTTCTCTGCTCTCGGGCAGGGGGATATAGAAGACGGGGGAGAGGTGGATCTGGGATTTCACGGACTCGGGATAGAGCCGCGCCATTTTCAGAATGGTGGAACAGGCACTGCCGTGGCCGCAGAGATGCCAAAGGGAAAGGGGGGCGTTCTGCATGCTGTCCACCTCGTCCAGAATGCCCCAGACGATATTGGCGCGCTGCAGAATGCTCTGAGGGGCGCCGGGATCGCAGCTGCTCTTGCCGAAACCGGGCAGATCCACGGACACGGTGAGGCAGCCGAGCTCGGACAGCTCGGGGAGCAGTTTGCGCCAGTTGAAGGTGTTCATTACGGGGGAACAGAGCAGCAGAAGACGGTTGGTGATCTCCTTCTCGGGCACCATAACGGAGAAGTGTACACGAATGCCATGGAAGGCCAGATACCGACTTTCGATTGCCATTCGCTTCACCCCATTCTTTCTCTACTATAATTGTAGCATAAATAGTATGCATTTGCAAGAATTCCGCGTGCGCAGGGCACACTTGAGGGGCACTGTGAAATGACACTACAGAAAATTAACACAGATGTGTTATAATCCACAATGAATGATTATACTTTGGAGGACAACATGGCTGGAAGCTACAATGCTACTGATATTGAGGTTCTGGAAGGACTGGAACCGGTGCGTCTGCGCCCCGGTATGTACATCGGTTCGACCGGATCCCGTGGTCTGCATCATCTGATCTGGGAGATCGTCGACAATGCCATCGACGAGGCGGCCAACGGGTTCGCCAACGAGATCACCGTCACCCTTCACAAGGACGGCTCCTGTGAAGTGACGGAAAACGGACGCGGCGTGCCCACGGACATCCATCCCCAGTTCGGCGTTTCGGCTGTGGAAGTCGTCTACACCCAGCTCCATGCGGGCGGCAAATTCAGCAACAAGAACTACCAGTATTCGGGCGGTCTGCACGGCGTCGGCGCTTCGGTCGTCAATGCGCTGTCCGAGTGGATGGTGGTCGACGTCTATCGCAATTACGAACATTTCCGCCAGCGCTTTGAGTCCAATGTGGATCCCAAGACGGGCAAGGTGGTCTCGGGCAAACCCGTTGCGTCGCTGGAGAAGCTGGGCAATACCCGCAAACGCGGCACCCAGGTCTGCTTTAAGCCCGATGCCCGCGTATTCGAGGAGACCCATTTCAATTCCGAAACGGTCCGCCGCCGCGTTCGCGAGTTGGCGTATCTCAACAAGGGCGTGACCTTCGTCTTCACCGATGAGCGCATCAAGGACGCCGAAAAGCGCACGGTGCAGTACTGCTATGAGGGCGGTCTTGCGGATTTCGTGCGCTATCTGAACGCAGATCGCGAACCCATCATTGAGCCTATCGTCTTCGAAGACACGCGGGATGATCTGCTGGTCCGCGTGGCGATTCAGTATACCACCGACTATTCCGATCCCGT
>JAKSPZ010000156.1 GCA_024404395.1 Clostridia bacterium
ATCGAAAAATATCTTCAGGCTTACGAACTGCTCACAGGCGAAAAGCTCTGATGCAATGCCTTCGGACGAGATGACACTGTATCGGGTCTGAAGGCAAAGCGTAATCGTCGCATCAGTGATTTGTCAGAAAATGATTGGTGCGGCGTAATTTGTTAGGCACACAGTACCCGAAAACGCAATGTTATCCGCAGATCGGATAAGGAGGAACCTATGGGCGGTTTTTTTGGCGCAGTATCCAAGCGCGACATCGTTCTTGATGTCTTTTTCGGTGTCGACTATCACTCTCACCTCGGCACCAGACGCGGCGGCATGATCATCCATGATGAAAATGACGGCTTCCAGAAACAGATCCACTCCATCGAAAACACCCCTTTCAGAACCAAGTTTGAGGCCGACCTCGCCACCTTCCACGGCAACAGCGGCATCGGCTGCATCAGCGACAGCGATCCTCAGCCGCTGCTGGTCCGCTCCCACCTCGGTCTGTTCGCACTGACCACCGTCGGCATCATCAACAACACCGATGAGCTGGTCAAGAAGTATTTCGCCGATCACGGTCATCAGTTCATGGCCACGAGCTCCGGCAAGATCAACTCCGTTGAGCTCGTCGCCGCCATGATCAACACCAAGGAAGATCTGGTCTCCGGCATCAAGTACGCTCAGGATGAGATCGACGGCTCCATGACCCTGCTGATCCTCACCGAGCACGGCGACATCATCGCCGCCCGCGACAAGATGGGCAGACTGCCCGTTCTGGTCGGCAAGAACGACGACGGTTACGCCACCGCCTTCGAGTCCTTCGCCTATCACAAGCTGGGCTACGAGGACGCCTACGAACTGGGCCCCGGCGAGATCGTCCGCCTCACCCCCGACAACCTTGAGATCCTGGCTCCCGCAGGCGAAGAGATGAAGATCTGCGCCTTCCTGTGGACCTACTACGGCTATCCCAACTCCCGCTACGAGGGCAAGAACGTCGAGGTCATGCGCGTGAACAACGGCAAGATCATGGCCCGCGACGAAGCCAAGCGCGGTACCCTTCCCGAAGTGGACTACGTGGCCGGCGTGCCCGATTCCGGCGTGCCCCACGCCATCGGCTTTGCCCATCAGGCAGGCGCCGAGTTCGGCCGTCCCTTCGTCAAGTACACCCCCACCTGGCCCCGCTCCTTCATGCCCACCAACCAGAGCATGAGAAATCAGGTCGCCAAGATGAAGCAGATCCCCGTGCCCGAGTACATCGAAGGCAAGAAGCTGCTCTTCGTCGACGACTCCATCGTCCGCGGCACTCAGCTCCGCGAGACCGTCGAGTTCCTCTACAGCGCGGGCGCCAAGGAAGTTCACATGCGTTCCGCCTGCCCGCCCATCATGTACGGCTGCAAGTACCTGAACTTCTCCCGCAGCAACTCCGTCAAGGAACTGCTGGCAAGAAGCGTGGTGGCAGAGCTGGAAGGTGACGAGGGCGAGAAGCATCTGGCCGAGTACGCCGATGCCAACACCGAGCGCGGCAAGTGCATGCTGAAGCGCATCTGCGAAATGTTCGGCTTCGATTCTCTGGGCTACCAGTCCATCGACGGCCTTCTGGAATCCATCGGTATCGACAAGAATAAAGTGTGTACCTATTGTTGGACAGGAAAGGAATAAAGTATGGCAAAGTCTCATTCCGCATCCTACGCGGCAGCCGGTGTTAATATCGAAGCAGGTTACGAAGGCGTTCGCCTCATGAAGAAGCACGTTGCCAGAACCATGATCCCGGGCGTCGTCTCGGACATCGGCGGTTTCGGCGGTCTCTTCACCCCCGACATTGCAGGCATGAAGACCCCCACTCTGGTCATGGGTACCGACGGCGTCGGCACCAAGCAGCGCATCGCACAGCTGATGAACAAGCATGATACCGTGGGTATCGACTGCGTCGCCATGTGCGTCAACGACATCATCTGCTGCGGCGCCAAGCCCATCACTTTCCTGGACTACATCGCCATCGGCAAGAACGATCCCGAAAAGGTCGCCACCCTGGTCTCCGGCGTCGCAGAGGGCTGCGTGCAGTCCGGCTGCGCCCTGATCGGCGGCGAGACCGCAGAGCATCCCGGCACCATGCAGGCGGATGACTACGATCTGGCGGGCTTCGCAGTCGGCATCGTGGACAAGGAAAAGGTCCTCGATCAGAACAAGATGACCGTGGGCGACGTGGTCCTCGCGCTCCCCTCCAGCGGCATCCATTCCAACGGCTACTCCCTGGTCCGCAAGGTCTTCGATGTGGAGAATGCCGACCTGAACAAGTATTATGACGAACTGGGTCAGACCCTGGGCGAAGCCCTCCTCACCCCCACCGTCATCTACGTCAAGCCCGTGCTTGCGGCCATCGACGCGGCGGAAGTCCACGGCGTGAGCCACATCACCGGCGGCGGCTTCTATGAGAACATCCCGCGCTGCATCCCCGACGGTCTGTGCGCGAAGATCGACAAGTCCGCCATCAAGGTACCCGCCATCTTCGGTCTGCTGCAGCGCGAAGGCAACATCCCCGAGCGCGATATGTACAACACCTACAACATGGGTGTCGGCATGGCTCTGATCGTCAGCGCCGAGACCGCCGACAAGGCCATCGCCGCCCTCGCTTCCGAAGGCTGCAACGCCTACAAGATCGGCGAGATCATCGAGAACGAAGATAAGGTCGTTCTGGCGTAAATCCAACGGGTCAGGAAAAAAATCCTGACCCTTATCTTCCCCGCAATAGCAGGATTTGCGAAGCGGAACGTCGAATTATAACAGTTGATATCATTTTGATCATGTGAAAAGAGAGGTTGATACGAATGGCTTTCTATTATTCGGAACCTTCCCACACTTTTAATGAGTACCTCCTCGTTCCCGGTTTCTCTTCCAAGGAATGCATCCCGACCGCCGTTTCCCTGAAGACCCCGGTCGTCAAATACAAGAAGGGCGAAGAGTGCCCCCTCACCATGAACATCCCCATGGTCTCCGCCGTCATGCAGTCCGTTTCCGGCGAGAAGATGGGCGTTGCGCTGGCCAAGGAAGGCGGCATCGCTTTCATCTACGTTTCCCAGCCCATCGAGCAGCAGGCTGAGATGGTCCGCAAGGTCAAGAACTCCAAGGCAGGCTTCGTCGTCAGCGATTCCAACCTGCATATCGACGACACCCTCGCCGACGTTCTCGCCCTGAAGGAAGCCTCCGGTCACTCCACCATGGCAGTCACCGCCGACGGCACCTCCAACGGCAGACTGCTGGGCATCGTCACCGGCCGCGACTACCGCGTATCCCGTATGGATCCCGCCACCAAGGTCGCCGAGTTCATGACCCCCCTTGAGAAGCTGATCACCGCTCCCGAAGGCACCACCCTGAAGGAAGCCAACAATATCATCTGGGACAACAAGCTCAACTCCCTGCCCATCGTTGACGCAGAAGGCCGTCTGGTCTCCTTCGTCTTCCGCAAGGACTACGATCAGTACAAGAGCAATCCCCTGTCCCTGCTGGATGCCAAGAAGCGCTACGTTGTCGGCGCAGGTATCAACACCCGCGACTACGCCGAGCGCGTTCCCGCACTGGTCGAAGCCGGCGCGGACGTTCTGGTCATCGACTCCTCCGAAGGCTACTCCGAATGGCAGGCCATCACCCTGAAGTGGATCCGCGACCGCTATGGCGACACCGTCAAGGTCGGCGCAGGCAACGTTGTTGACGGCGAAGGTTTCC
>JAKSPZ010000157.1 GCA_024404395.1 Clostridia bacterium
CGTGGCAGCCAGCGCGGGCAGGGGATCGCCGTAGAACACGCAGATGGTGGGCTCGTCGAAAGTGCTCAGCTTTTCCAGCAGCAGACCGATGAACTCATCCGTCTCGCCGATGATCTGCAGATAGTTCGCCATAGGTCCGATGGTGATCTGCTCGGGCAAGGCCTCGATCTGCACATCGCCCTCGCGGTACTCATAAGCATCCTCGTACTTGCCGTGGGATTCAACGGTGACGGCGAAGACGAAATCGCGCTCCTCAGTCGCGGACAGCGCCTTCATGATCTCGTCAGCCAGCACCACGTCTTCTGCCCAGCCGACCTTGGAGTAGGTCACGTAAGGCATGTACTCCAGAGACACAAAGCGGTCGAAGCCGAGATTGCCATAGACCTTGTTGCGTCCGTAGAAGGTCGCCGTATAGTTGTGCAGAGAGGTCGATTTGTAACCCTCTTCTGAGAGCGCATAGGCAAGGCTCTCGCAGGTCTTGTCTGCAAGCTGGGTACTGTAGGGATACTCATTGGCACCGAAATAATCGATATTCATACCGGTCAGCACTTCGAACTCAACATTGACCGTACCGCCGCCGACAGAAGGCACATACAGCTCGCCGTACGGCCATTCCTTCGCCAGCTGATGGTAGTTGGGCGTGGGGTCGCGATCGAATTCCGCGCCGATGATGGTATCGGTATCGATGAAGGACTCCAGCTGCACGAAGATCACATTGGGACGGGAGAGATTGTCGTCCTCGTCAAACACAGGCTTGACCGCGACCTGATCCGTTCCGTCGATTTCCTCGACCACCGTCGTGACCGTGTCGGAAGAATAGTCGGAAGGCTGTTTCATGCCCTTATCACCGAAGGTAAAAGCGAAGCAGGTGGTGAAACCGTAGTTCTCATAGGCGTCGACCAGATTGTCATACACCCTCGGGAACTTGCCTTGATTCACGCCGACCATGCAGATACATACGCATGCAATCAGAAGGCCTGCGAAGACGCTCAACGCGCGGAAATAATTCACGCGGCGGCGCTTGGGCAAGCGCGTAATCAGGTACAGCAGGCCGACCACGACAGCAAAAATGAACACGCAGGCCGCGATGATCTGTCCCCAGCTGAAGTAGATGGTGGTCAGCTTGATCGCCTCGCCCAGCATGAGGATGTCCATGGTGGTCAGGGGCTGTATGCGTTCTTTGACGATGATACCGCCGGCAATGCCCAGAATGGCGGTCAATGCCGTCAGCAGCGAGAGCATCGCGCGGCGATGACGGAACAGCTCTGAGAAGGACAGCACCGTCAGGATGATCAGGTTGTTGTACAGATAGTGCAGCGGGCGGTTCGTCATGTACTTGAAGAGCTTCACGACGTTCATGCGCGAGAAGCCTTCAACCGCCAGTGTCAGAACGATTGACAGGATCACGAGGGTGATCAGTCGACGCGCCGTCGGCGTGGTATCGATCCTTTGACGTACTTCGCGGCTCTTGTGTTCCCGCTTGGTCTTGTTGATCTTACTCATATTATCTCACCGTAACCTAACTGCCCGAGAAACGTTTCCCGGGCAGTTGATGTTTATTGTTTATTTGATCTGATCGCTTCCGTCATCGGGAATGACCGCTTCCATGGCCTTGATGGCACATTCGATCATCTCGTCTTCGGGCTCGAAGACCGTGAGATGCTGGAGTGCCATGCCGGGCGCGGAGATGATGCGGGTAACGATGTTATCCGAACGACCCGCCAGCTTGATCAGCTCATAGCCGATGCCGACGATGATGGGCAGCGTGCACAGCTTGACGATCATGCGGAGCCAGATGGTATCGATGCGGATGAACATCGCAACGATGATGGACACGATCAGCACGAGGATCATGAAGGAAGTGCCGCAGCGGGGATGGAAACGTCCCTGCTTGCGGACATTCTCGACGGTGAGCGGCAGACCCGCTTCGTAGCAGAAGATGGTCTTATGCTCGGCGCCGTGGTACATATACGTGCGGCGAATGTCCTTCATGAGCGAAGTCGCCCAGACGTAGAGTACGAAAACAATGATCCTCAGAACGCCCTCAAAGCAGGCGCGCAGGAAGTAGTTGTCGGCAATGGACGGTACCAGCAGACCCAGCCACTTCCACAGCTGCATGGGCAGCCAGATGAACAGCACCAGACACAGCGCCACGGCAATGACGGTCGCAAGGGGCATCAGCAGGCTGTCTACGAGCTTGTCGTACCAGCGCTTGCCGCGCTTCTTTTTCTTCTCCTCCTCTTCGGCGTCCAGTCCGCTGATCTCTGCGGAACGCATGAGCGCTTTGTAACCGCAGGACAGGGAATCCACCATGTTGAAGATGCCGCGGATGAAGGGAAGCTTCAGGATCTTCGGACGGTTGCTGCCCTTGGTCTCGCTCTCCTCGAGGATGATCTCCTTGTTCGTATCGCGCACAGCCATACAGGTCTTCTTGGGACCGCGCATCATGATGCCTTCAATCAGTGCCTGTCCACCGATACTGGTTTTGATTTTTCCCATAGTGTTTCCTTTTCTAAATTAGATTTACTCCCGAGATTATTATACAACAGGTCCGCTCCGTTTACAAGTTAACAAACTTAAAACGGAGCCACCCATACAGGCAGCTCCGATGAAGAATCAGAAAATGGCGTCGACGAAAGAGGCTGCATCGAAGGGCTGCATATCGTCCAGCTGCTCACCCAGACCGATGTAGCGTACGGGCAGACCCAGTTCGTTGCGGATGGCAATGGCGATGCCGCCCTTTGCGGTACCGTCCAGCTTGGTCAGAATGATGCCGTCAAGGTTCGCGACTTCGCTGAAGACCTTGGCCTGCTCCAGACCGTTCTGACCCGTGGTGGCATCGATGACCAGCAGCGCGGTCAGACCCGCGCCGGGATACTCGCGCTCAACCACGCGGTTCATCTTGCGCAGCTCTTCCATCAGATGGCTCTTGTTGTGCAGACGACCGGCAGTGTCGACGATCAGCACGTCCGCGTGGCGGCTCTTGGCAGCCTGAACGCCGTCAAAAACCACGGCGGCGGGATCGGCGCCCTCGCCCTGCTTGATGATCGGCACATCAGCGCGCTCGGACCAGACCGTCAGCTGATCTGCGGCTGCGGCACGGAAAGTATCGCCTGCGCAGATGATGACACGTCTGCCCATCGCCTTGAAGCGGGCTGCCATCTTGCCGATGGAAGTGGTCTTACCGACGCCGTTGACGCCGATGACCATCAACACCATGGGAGACTTCAGGGGCATGGGTTCCGCACGGAGAATGTCGACCAGAATGCCCTTCAGCGCCTCACGCGCCGCCTCGGGATTGCCGATCTTCTCGCTGGTGCACTTTTCACGCAGACGGTTGACTGCCAGCTCAGTGGTCTTCACACCGACGTCTGCCATAATCAGGATGTCCGTCAGGTCCTCGTAAAAATCATCATCGAGTTCTTTGTAATTCTCGACCAGCTCATCCATGCGACCGGAAAAGATCTCACGGGTGCGCTTCATACCGTTTCGAATCTTATCAAACAGACCCATTATTTTCCTCCTCAGACCGCCTCATTCAGCATGACGGAAACCGCCTTGGAGATACCCTTCTCCTCCATGACCACACCATAAAGGGCATTGCAGCGTTCCATGGTGCCCTTTCTGTGGGTGATGACGATAAACTGGGTATTGGCGGAATAATCCTTCAGGTAATCGGCGTAAGT
>JAKSPZ010000158.1 GCA_024404395.1 Clostridia bacterium
TCCATGGGCTTTGACGTAGCGGAAGGCCCCCAGATCGAGCTGGACCGTTTCAACTTTGAACTGTTGAACCTGCCCAAGAACCATCCCGCGCGCGACGCACAGGATACCTTCTATGTAGATGACAACATCGTGCTGCGTACCCATACCTCTCCCGTACAGGCACGCACCATGCTGACAAGAAAGCCTCCCATCCGCATCATCTGCCCCGGCCGCGTTTATCGTGCCGACGAAGCCGATGCGACCCATTCTCCCGTCTTCCATCAGATGGAAGGTCTGGTCATCGACGAGAACATCACCATGGGCGACCTGAAGGGCACCCTGGATGAGTTCGCCCGCCAGATGTACGGCGAGGGCATCCGCACCCGCTTCCGTCCCTCTTTCTTCCCCTTCACCGAGCCTTCCGCCGAAGTCGACCTGACCTGCGCGGCCTGCAAGGGTGCCGGCTGCCGCATGTGTAAGGACACCGGTTGGATCGAAGTTCTGGGCGCCGGCATGGTCAACCCCAAGGTTCTGGAGATGTGCGGCATCGATTCCAAGAAGTATTCCGGTTTCGCTTTCGGTATGGGTGTTGAGCGTATTTCCCTGCTGAAGTACAACATCCCCAACCTGCGCTACCTGTATGAAAACGACCTGCGCTTCCTCACGCAGTACCGCTGATTGAGAAGGAGGAAAACGAACCATGAAAGTGCCAATGAAATGGCTTAAGGAATATACCGATATCAAGCTTTCCCCCGAAGCCTACGCTTCTCAGATGATCATGACCGGTACCGCCGTTGAAGGCGTGGACAAGACCGGCGAGCAGTTTGACAACGTCGTTGTCGGCAAGGTCATCACCTGCGTCGATCATCCCAATTCCGACCACCTGCACATCTGCATGGTGGATGTCGGTCAGGCGGAACCCATCCAGATCGTTTGCGGCGCCCCCAATGTTCACGCGAACATGCTGGTCGCAGCTGCGCTGGACGGCGCTCATCTCCCCGGCGGCATCAAGATCAAGAAGAGCAAGATGCGCGGCGAGATCTCCAACGGCATGCTCTGCTCCGGTCCCGAACTGGATGTCCCCGCAGGTCTGTATCCCCACATCGGCGATGAAGGCATCATCGAGATCACCGAGGACGTTGCGCCCGGTACCGATGTCAAGGAAGTCTTCGGTCTGGGTGACGATGTCGTGGATTTCGAGATCCTCGCCAACCGCCCCGACTGCCTGTCCGTCTGGGGTCTGGCACGCGAGAGCGCCGCTGTTCTCGACGAGCATTTCGTTATGCCCGAGATCGCCGTTGAAGAGAACGGCAAGGGCACCTTTGACGATTACGCCACGGTCAAGGTTCTGGACAACGAAGCCTGCCGCCGCTACTGCGCCCGCGTGATCACGAACGTCAAGATTGGTCCTTCCCCCAAGTGGATGCGCGAGTACCTCTACGGCGCCGGCGTCCGCCCCATCAACAACATCGTTGACATCACCAACTATGTCATGCTGGAGACCGGTCAGCCCATGCACGCTTTCGACCTGTCCAAGGTCCGCGACAACACCATCGTCGTCCGCAAGGCGTTCCCCGGTGAGAAGCTGACCACTCTGGACGGCAAGGTCCATGTGCTGGACGAGACTATGCTGGTCATCGCCGACCACGACAACGCCACGGGTCTGGCGGGCATCATGGGCGGCGAGGAGTCCGAGATCGTGGACGATACCGCCTGCGTCCTCTTCGAGTCCGCCGCTTTCGAGCGTTCCAACAACCGCATCACCGCCCGCAAGCTGGGCATCCGCACCGAGGCTTCCGGTCGCTTTGAGAAGGGCGTCAATCCCGACGGTTCTCTGGAAGCACTGGAGCGCGCCTGCATGCTGGTCAATATGCTGGAGTGCGGCGACGTCGTTCCCGGCGTGTTCGATCACAATCCCAACCCCGTTGAGGGCAAGACCATCGAAGCTTCCGTCGAGCGCATCTGCCGCCGCAACGGCGTCACCGTCGACGGTGAGACCATGGAGGAGATCCTGAATCGCCTCTACATCGATACCACCCTCTGCGGCGATACCCTGACCTGCGAGATCCCCACCTTCCGTCAGGACATGGAGTCCGACGCGGACATCGCCGAGGAGATCCTCCGCATGTACGGCTACGATCACATTCCTTCCACCCTGATGAACGCCGTCACCATGCCCGGTCACAAGAACGAGAAGTTGCGCTTCAACGAGCGCGTGAAGAACGTTGTGGTCGGTATGGGCATGTACGAGATCCTCAACTACTCCTTCGTCAGCCCCAAGTGGATCGAAGCGCTGGGTCTGGCTGCCGATGACAGCCGCCGCAACACCGTCGTGCTGCGCAACCCCCTGGGCGAGGATACCTCCGTCATGCGCACCACGCTGGTGCCCTCCATGCTGAACACCATCGCAAACAACATGAACCGCGGTGTTGCCGCAGGCAAGCTGTTTGAACTGTCCAAGACCTTCACCCCCACCGGCAACGACGGTGAGCTGCCCGATGAGCACAATGTGCTGAGCATCGGTATGTTCGGCGAAGGCATCGACTTCTACACCATCAAGAACGCGGTCGTCTGGACCCTCGCCGCTTTCGGCGTCAAGGGCGCCGTCGCTGCCGCAGGCGATTCCTACTATCATCCCGGCCGCAAGGCGACCCTGACCGTGGACGGCAATGTCATCGCCACCTTCGGTGAGATCCATCCCGACATCGCAGGCAACTTCAACATTGAGAAGCGCGTCTACGTGGCAGAGATCGATCTGGATGCCCTCCGTCCGCTGGACAAGGACTTCTACGGCGTCATCCCGATGCCCAAGTTCCCCGCCGTCACCCGCGACCTGGCGCTGGTGGTCGACGAGTCCGTCGGCGCAGGTGCCATGATGGATACCATCGCAGCGGCTGCCAAGAACATCGAAGACGTGAAGCTCTTCGATATCTACCGCGGCGACAAGCTGGGCAAGGGCAAGAAGTCCATCGCCTACGCACTGTCCTTCCGTGCACCCGACCGCACCCTCACCGATGCCGAGATCGCAACGGCCATGGAGAAGATCCTCAAGGCAGTTGCCGAGAACTACGGCGCCGAACTGAGAGCATAAGACTTAAACAAAGCGCCCCGCATCTGCGGGGCGCTTTTCTGTGCCTTACTTGACTTTTTCGGCGCGGTACACTACAATAATATAGGATTGGTATTTGTATGCTGAGATAGGAGTGCCTGTGTGCCGACGGCACACGGGATGATCGATACATGAAAAACAAGTTGTCTTCACGCAAGTGGTTGATTGCTGCGTTTGGGTTTGCGCTGGCGGCGGTGCTTTTTGCACTGCGCGGGACCAGTCTGTGGCCCGATGAGAGCATCACTTATTATGCGGTCAATCGAAATGCTTCGGCGTTTATCTGCGGTTTTAAGGATTTTTCCATCGGTTCCGCACAGTGCGGTATGCCGCTGTACATGCTGGTCGAGTGGCTTTGGACGCATATCTTCGGCTTATCGGAGCTGGCAATGCGCACCTCCAATCTGGTGCTGCTGCTGCCTTATATCATTTACAGCGGGCTGATCCTGAAGAAGCTGCGCCTGAGTCCGTGGTACGCGGGCGTGTTCATGCTCTTCAGTGTCATTGTCTTCTATATCAACGATGCGCGT
>JAKSPZ010000159.1 GCA_024404395.1 Clostridia bacterium
CCTACAAAGGCTTCGTACAAACCATTCGTAGGGTGCGCTGACCCCAGCGCACCGTTGGAGATAGGCTTTCCGCAAGGATATGAAGTGTGAAACGAGCTCCCGTCGTAATCCTCCCTCCCCCCCACAAAAAAGCCCGCCCCATATGGGGCGGGCATCTCATCTCAGTCGTAATCCACAACTTCATCCTCGGTGGGCATGGCGGGGATGGCGCCGGGGCGGGAGGTGGTGAGGGAGGCGGCCTTGTTGGCGAACTTCAGCATGGAGACCAGCTCGGCCTCGGTAATGCCGGCGAGATAACCCTCGCGGCGGAGCAGGCGGCTGAGGAAAGCGCCGAAGAAGGTATCGCCCGCGCCATTGGTATCGGCGACCTTCACCTTAAATCCGGGCACATGGCCGCATATCTCGCCGCAGCGATAGAACACGCCGTTGGCACCCAGCGTAACCAGAACCAGCTTGGCACCCTGATCGCACAGGATCTTGGAAGCGCCCTCGGGAGAAGCCTCGCCGGTCATGAGGGCGGTCTCCTCATCGCTGATCTTGATGATATCCGCCATGGGAATGGGGCGGCGCATCTGCTCCATGGCATCCGCCTCGCTCTTCCACAGGCGGGCGCGATAGTTGGGATCGTAGGTGACGATCTTGCCCTTCTCGCGGGCGTACTCCGCGCACTTCAAAGTAGCGGTGCGGGCGGGATCGTCGGTGAGGCTGACGGAACCGAAATGCAGCACATCGCAGGTGTCGATAACGGACTTGGGGATGTTCTCCCACTCGAGGGTGATGTCCGCGCCGGGACCGCGATAGAAGGAGAAGCTGCGCTCGCCCGTCTCATCCACGGTGACGACGGCCATGGTGGTGGGGACATCGGAGGTCAGCAGGGCGGTGGTGTCGACCCCGTCGTTCTCGAGGGTCGCGCGGAGGCTGTCGCCGAAGGAATCCTTGCCGACGCAGCCGATGAAGGCGGCATCGAGACCCAGTCGATGGGCGGCGATGACCACATTGGCGGGGGCGCCGCCGGGATAAGCGCGGAATTCGCGGATGCCGGCCTCGTTGACGCCGGTCTGGGTCAGGTCGATGAGCACTTCGCCCACCGCGGTGATCTTCTTGGACATGGATGGTATCCTCCTTGGTGTGATGGAATCATTATACCGCAACAATTCGTTCATAACAACCCGAAATTTTCCAATAATTTATATTTACTTATAAAATGACTGTTCTTTTTTTGACGGACGTGGTATAATACCGTCGTCAATAAAACTCCTTTGGAGGTCATTTCATGGAAATTCTTGAGAACATCTCTGTTGCACTTCAGAACGGCAAAGCCAAGGAAGTCAAGAAGCTGGTTCAGGAAGCCATCGACGCCGGCGTCTCCGCTCAGCAGATCCTGAATGAAGGTCTGCTCTCCGGCATGAACATCGTGGGCATCCGTTTCAAGAACAATGAGATCTTCGTGCCCGAGGTGCTCGTCTCCGCCCGCGCCATGAGCCGCGGCGCCGAGCTGCTGAAGCCCCTGCTGGCCGCGGAAGGCGTTTCCGCCAGCGGCAAGGTGGCCATCGGCACCGTTCAGGGCGACCTGCACGACATCGGCAAGAATCTGGTCAAGATGATGCTGGAAGGCAAGGGTCTCGAGGTCATCGACCTGGGTACCGACGTGCCCGCCGCCAGCTTTGTGGCCGCCGTCAAGGAACAGGGCTGCCAGATCATCTGCTGCTCCGCCCTTCTCACCACCACCATGGGCGCCATCGGCGACGTGGTCAAGGCCTGTGAAGAAGCGGGCATCCGCGACAGCGTGAAGATCATGGTGGGCGGCGCCCCCGTGACCGACGCGTTCTGTCAGCAGATCGGCGCGGACGCCTACACCGCCGACGCCACCAGCGCCGCCGAGAAGGCCGTCGAGCTCCTCGCCATGGCGTGACCGTTGCATACATAAAGGAAGGTAAGCATCATGAAACGGAACATGAAGCAGTGGGTCGCGGATGTCATCGCGAGCCCCGTTAAGGCTGCCATTCCCGTTCTGTCCTTTCCCGTCATCCAGAAGATGGATATCACCGTCGAGGACCTGATCCGCTCCGCGGAGGCCCAGTCCGACGGCATGGCACTGCTGGCTTCCACCCTCCCCACGGGCGCATCCGTGAGCCTGATGGACCTGTCCGTGGAAGCGGAGTGCTTCGGTTCTCAGATCAAGACCTTCGCCGGTGAGGTCCCCGCCGTGGTGGGCGCCGTCGTCACCGACGAGGACGAAGCCGACGCGCTGGAGGTCCCCGAGGTGGGCACCGCCCGCACGGGCATCTATATCGACGCCATCGCCAAGGCGGTGGAAAAGATCACCGACCGCCCCGTTTTCGCGGGCGTCATCGGACCTTTCTCTCTGGCGGGCCGACTGATGGACGTCAGCGAGATCATGTACACCATCTACGATGAACCCGAGACCGTCCACAAGGTGCTGGACAAGGTCACCGACTTCCTCATCGCGTACATCAGGGCCTACAAAGCCGTGGGCGCCAACGGTGTGCTGATGGCGGAGCCGCTGGCGGGACTCATCAACGCCGAGCAGAGCCGCGAGTTCTCCTGCGATTATGTCCGCCGCATCGTCGACGCCGTGCAGGACGACGAGTTCGTGGTCATCTATCACAACTGCGGCATCTCCGCCGACCGCATGGTCAGCGCGCTGGTGGACACGGGCTGCGTGGGCTTCCACTTCGGCAACGCGTCCAACCTCCCCAAGGTGCTCTTCGAGATGCCCAAGGATAAGCTGGTGCTGGGCAACGTGGATCCCTCGTCCCAGTTCAGAAACGGCACGCCCGAATCCATCCGCGAGGCGACGCTGTCGCTGATGGAAAAGTGCTGCGGCCATCCCAATTTCGTCATCTCCTCGGGCTGCGACATCCCGCCGCTGTCCCGCTGGGAGAACATCGAAGCTTTCTTCGCCGCCGTGGCGGAGTTCTACAACCGTTAAGCTGATGCGGGAGCCTCGCTCCCGCCTTTTTATTGCTATGAATGAGACCGCTCTGATCGCCGCCGCCCTCGAATGCGGCGCGGCGAAGGCCACAATGATCGATGTGGCCGATATCGCCATGGACACGTCCTTCCGCGACATCTGCGCCTCCAACGGCTGCGGCAACTACGGCCGCAGCTGGACCTGTCCCCCCGCGGACGGTCCCGTGGAGGAGACCATGGCAAAGATCCGCACCTTCTCCCGCGCGCTGTGGTATCAGACTGTCGGCGAGATCGAGGACAGTTTTGATTTTGAGGGCATGATCGAGGTGGCGAAGCACCACTCCGATGTGGGTCAGCGCCTCCACGACAGGCTGCCCGACCTCATCGGCGGACAATTCCTCCACATGGGCGGCGGCAACTGCAAGCTGTGCGAGAAGTGCGCCTACCCCGACCCCTGCCGCTTCCCCGACCGTCGACTCCCCGCCATGGAAGGCTGGGGCGTGGACGTCTACAACACCACGAAAAAGACCGACCTGAAGTACATCAACGGCAAAGACACCGTGACCTACTTCGGGATGGTGCTGTTTTGAGCGAAGTCCCGTGACCCGTGGCTCCCTTTGCATACTCCGCCCGTCAATTGCTGCGCAATCGTCGGGTACGCCGCTG
>JAKSPZ010000016.1 GCA_024404395.1 Clostridia bacterium
CGCCGTTATCGGTGGCGGAACGCAGGAAAGAATACTGAGCCACGCGTTCCAGCTTCTCGCCCAGCGCATTGATCGCATCCAAGCCCTTCTTCAAAGAATCGGCAGATGCACCAAGGGTGCCGGGAATAGACTGCAGTGAAGGCATTTCTGCCTTCACTGCTTCAAAAGCCTGCTCCCATACCCCATCGTTTTCAAAAATCGGACTGAGATCCCAAGTGAATCGGGGATCCATTTCCGCATGGGTTTTGAGTGCCATATCAATTATCTCCTTACAGCTTACGGTTATCGATAACGCGCTTTGCCTTACCCTCGGAACGGGTAATGGTCTTGGGCGCGACCAGCTTGACGGTGGTGCCGATGCCGACGACGCTACGGATCTGCTCGTAGATGTACTTGCGTACAGTCTCGATGCTTTCGGGCGCGGAAGCGGCAAAGCCTTCGGTCATTTCGACCTGAACTTCCATAGTGTCGGCAGAGTTGACACGATCGACGATAAGCTGGTAGAAAGGTGCGACCTCGGGTACCCGGACCAGAATGCTCTCGATCTGGCTGGGGAACACATTGACGCCGCGGATGATCAGCATGTCATCGGTACGACCGGTGATGCGGGTCATGCGGGTAGTGGTACGACCGCAGCCACAGGGCGTGGGATCCAGCGTGCAGATATCATGGGTACGATAGCGCATCATGGGCATACCCTGCTTGGTGATGGTGGTGAAGACCAGTTCGCCGGACTGACCGTAGGGCAGCTGTTCGCCGGTGACGGGGTCGATGATCTCGGCATAGAGGTAATCCTCATTGATGTGCATGCCCTGCTTCTCCAGGCACTCGAAGGAAGCGCCGGGGCCGCAGATCTCGGTCAGACCGTAGATGTCGCATGCGTCGATGCCAAGCAGCTCTTCGATACGGACGCGCATCGCTTCGGTCCAGGGTTCTGCGCCGAAGCAGCCCGCACGGAGCTTGAGATCCTTCTTGGGATCGAGGCCCATATCGCGGATGGTCTCGCCGAGGAAGGTGGCGTAGGAAGGCGTGCAGCAGATCACGGTTACGCCCAGTTCACGCATCATCATGATCTGACGCTGGGTGTTGCCGCTGGACATGGGAACGACCATGGCACCGATCTTATCAGCACCCTGATAAGCGCCGAAACCGCCGGTAAACAGACCCAGACCGTAGGCAACCTGCACGATATCCTCTGCGGTCGCGCCTGCACCGGTCAGGGTACGGGCCATCATTTCGCTCCACGCATCCACATCATCGCGGGTGTAACCGGAGATGATGGGATGGCCGGTGGTGCCGGAAGAACCTTGCACGCGGACGATCTCGCGCTTGGGAACCGCAAACAGTCCGTAGGGCCACTGGTCGCGAAGATCGGTCTTCTCCATGAAGGGCAGCTTGACGATATCTTCGATGGTGCGGATGTCATCGGGGGTAACGCCCTTCGCCTTCATGCGCTCGCGGTACATGGGGACATTCTCGTACTCGTGGCGGACAGTGCGGACCAGACGCTCGCCTTGCAGTGCGGCACGCTCATCGCGGCTCATGCACTCCATGACAGGATTGTAGATCAAATGCTTCCTGGTGCTCATTGGTCTCTCTCCTTACTTTCTGTCTTCGATGGAAATGAACTCAACCTGATTGGTACCATCCTGCCAGAGGCGCTCGATGTTGTAATACTGGCGCTCTTCGGGATGGAAAATGTGCACGATGACAGTTGCATAGTCCAGAACGATCCACTTGCTCTCGCGGGCACCTTCGGTGCGGCGGGGCATGACGTCGATCTCGGCCAGCTTGTCTTCCAGATCCTCCGCCAGCGAACGAACTGCCATGGCATTACGTCCGGAGCAGATGACAAAGTAATCGGCGATGCTGGTCAGATGTCCCACTTCGAGGATCTCAATGTCCAGTGCGCCCTTATTGTTAAGAATCTCCGCCACACGGGCAGACAAAACCTTGCTGTCAAGTTCCATATACTAACCTCCTTAATTGGGGATCGATTCAAACATTTCCTTGGTTCGGGGATGGGCTTTACCGCCGTTGCGGATCACGTGCTCGGAGGACATTCTTGCCGCTTCCGCCGCAGCTTTGAAGATATCTTCCTCCGCCATCTTCCGCACCCGCTCCAGCCCTTCGAAGGGTTTGCGATTCGGCTCGATGTAATCCGCCAGAAAGATGAGCGTCTCCAGTGCCGTCATGTTTCCTTTGCCGCGGGTGTGATTGCGGATCGCAGACAGGATCTCACAATCGCGAACACCATACACGTCATGGGCGACCACACTGCCGGCGGGTCCGTGGAGTACGGGTTCCATCTGCAGTTCAAGGGCATCGATGTCGGGAACGCGCTCGGTCACAAGGCGGATCATCTCGTCTTTATCCATAGACTTTGCACAGTCATGCAGCAGTCCCGCCAGTCTTGCCCGTGCGGGCGCGATGCCGTATCGGGGCGCCAGTCGTTCCGCCGTCTCCGCAACGCCCAGCGAATGGATGTATCTTCCGGGCTTGATGCTCTTCTTCAGCATCTCCAATACCTGTGTCTCCGTGAAGTCACACAGGTAGATGCCATGGTCGCGGATATACGACTCCACCGCTTCGGGCACCATGCCGCTGATGCTTTCGCCTCTGCAGACCTTTTCACGGATCTCGGTGGAAGACAGTTCGGGCCCCATAATGCTTGTAAGCATGATCCTGGCACCATATGTTTCCGTCAGTCGATTCGCAGCCTGCTTGGCGGATTCCGCCGTGTAGCCGGGACGATCCACCGCAGCAAAAGTGCAGAGTGTGGCGACTTCCGAAAAGTTCCGCCACGTATCCAGCACTTCCAGCGTATCCGCGCCGATGATGTAGACCCATTCAGTCTTCGGATAACGCCTGTGCAGTTCGTTCAGTGTGTCCACTGTGTAGGTGGTGCCTTCACGTTCCACCTCAAGATCGCACGCCGTCAGCCCGCTTGCTTCGGCTGCGGCTTTGACCATATTGAGGCGGTCATACTTACTGACCTGAAGGGTCTTGTGGGGCGGATCCCCCGCGGGAAGCAGCAGGCAGTCGTCCAGATGAAGGGCGTCCCTGACCTCCAGCGCAACACGGATATGCCCCGAATGTACCGGATTCAGGGTACCACCCATGATTCCGACAGTCATATCTTACAGATCCTCGAGCTTGATCTTGGAATTCTCGCGTGCCTGACGATAGATGGAGAAGCGGCAGCCGATGGTCTGAACGGGTTCAGCATGAACGCGCTCGCAGAGGACCTGGCAGGCTTCGCGGGTCGTGTAAGGCGCATTGCGCTGAACATTGACCTTGATCAGCTCATGAGCCTCAAGGGCGTCCCAGCACTGCTTGACCAGATTGTCGGTCACACCGTCTTTTCCGATCTGCAGGATGGGCTGAAGCGTATTGCACATAGAGCGCAGTGCAGCGCGCTGTTTCGTAGTCATATCATTATTCCTCCGTTAGTCGACGAAATCAAATTCCATATCACCGATGACGACCTGATCGCCTTCGGCGGCACCCTGTGCACGCAGTGCGTCGATGACGCCCATGCGGCGAAGGGTACGATGGAAGTAGTTAAGCGATTCTTCGTTGCCGAAATTGATGGAGTCCAGCAGGTGCTCCATTGCACGGCCTTCCACGAAGTAAGTATTGCCTTTTCGGCTGATGACGAAGGGCTCTTCCTCGAAATCGGCGATGTCGTAGAGCTCTTCCTCTCTGAAGGGTTCCGCGGGCGGGCAGTCCTTCAGCATGTCGATGGTGGCATACATGAGGGTCTTGAAGTCGGGCTGAGTTGCCGCAGATACGGGGAAGATCTGGATATCCGTATCCGCCAGCTTTTCGCGGAGACGTTCGAGATTCTCCTCTGCGCCGGGCAGATCCATCTTGTTCGCCACGACGATCATGGGGCGATTGCGCAGGTCGCCGTAAGCTTCCAGCTCCTTCATGATGGCATCGTAGTCCTCCAGCGGATCTCTGGACTCGCTGCCGGAGATGTCGATGACGTGCAGAAGCATGCGGGTACGCTCGACATGGCGCAGGAACGCATGACCCAGACCGACGCCTTCGGAAGCGCCTTCCACCAGACCGGGAATATCCGCCAGAACAAAGCTGTCATCACCCTGCTTGACGATGCCGAGATTGGGTTGCAGCGTGGTGAAATGATAGTTAGCGATCTTCGGGCGGGCACTGGTGACCACTGAAAGGATCGTGGACTTGCCGACATTGGGGGAGCCCACCAGACCGACGTCCGCAATGGACTTCAGTTCCAGCGTGACTTCGACGATCTCACGCTTCTCACCGGGCTTGGCGAACTGGGGCGCCTGACGGGTGGGGGTGGCAAAATGCTGATTGCCGAAACCGCCGCGTCCGCCCTTTACCAGTACGCGACGCGCACCGACTTCGGACATATCCAGCAGGAGCTTGCCGGAATTCTTCTCACGCACAACGGTTCCCGGAGGTACGGAAATGACGACATCCGCGCCGTTCTTGCCCGTACGGCGGTTGGCGCTGCCGTCATCGCCGTTGTCGGCGGTGAACTTGCGCTTGAAGCGGAAGTCCATCAGGGTATGCATGCGCTCGTCGGCAAAGAAGACGACATCGCCGCCGCGACCGCCGTCACCGCCGTCGGGACCGCCGGCCTGAACATATTTTTCACGATGGAAGGAAACGCAGCCGTTGCCGCCGTTGCCTGCCTTGACCGTGATATTTACAACATCAACAAAGAGTGCCATTTTTATCTCCGTTCATCACAAGTTGTTCTTTTGACATGTGCCGTCATTCAACGGGCAGCGCTCACACTCGGGCTTTCTGGCGGCGCAGCAGCGTCGACCGTGCCAGATGATGAGGTGATGCGCGAAAGACCATTTTTCGTGAGGCAGCACCTCTCGCAGCTGCTGCTCCACTTTTTCGGGCGTATTGGCATCTGCAAGCCCGATGCGGCGGGAAACGCGGAAGACATGGGTATCCACGGGGATCTGATCATCGCCAAATGCAGCCAACAGAACCACGCCGGCGGTCTTCTGCCCGACGCCGGGCAGGGACATCAGATCGGTTCGATTGTCGGGAACTTTACCGTCAAACTTCTCCACGAGCATTCGGCTGGCAGCGACGATGTTTTTCGCCTTATTGCGATAAAGGCCGCACTCGCGGATCTTGGGTTCCAGTTCCTCGGGCGTCAGTTCCGCCATAGCAAAGGCATCGGGATAATCACGGAAGAGCTTTTCCGTGACCATATTGACCCGCTTGTCGGTGCACTGCGCCGGAAGGATCGTTGCGATCAGCGTTTCATACGGATTGCTGAAATGCAGCTCCGCGTGCGCTTCGGGATACAGCGATTCCAGGCCTTCCAGTACACGCTCCACCCATTGAGAAGTCATAGGAAACCTCCGCTATAACAAAAGACGGCAGGATCAAGCTCCGGCCGTCTTTTGTGGGATAATGTCAGATTTCGGGCTCGACGTCGTTCTCCAGCGGTGCATCCTCAACGGAGCGCACTGCCCAACGGGCGATAACCACAGTGTTCTGATCGGAGCCCAGCTTGATGGTCACGCGGTCTTCCTTGACGGAAGCGACAGTCGCGTAGATACCACCGATGGTGCAGATACGATCGCCGGGCTTGAGGGCGTTCAGCATCTTCTTGACGGCCTTTTCCTTCTTCTTCTGAGGACGGATCAGGAAGAAGTAGAATACAGCGATCATGACGACCATCATGACGACCATTTCAATGATACCGCTGCTCTGTGCAGCACCTTCGGTTGCAGTCTGTGCGCCCCCCTCAGCAAGGGCAGTTCCCCAATTCAGCATGGATTAATCTTCCTTTCAAGCATTTTTTGCTTCTTCGTTCATTATACCTGAAATTGCAGTGTTTTACAACTCTAACAGCGTAAACCTTTTTGATAAACTAAAAATTAACTCGCATCAGCCCCACAGCATGGACAGCATGGGCACGATCTGCTTCTTGCGGGACATCACGCCCGGCAGGAAGCAGGTGTTGTCACTGATCTCCGTGTTGAATGCCTGTTGAATGATCTCCGCATCACCGATGAACAACAGCTCCGTACCTTCGCGGAGAACGTCCGTCAGCATCAGGATGGTGAGATCGTAGCCGCGTTCTTTGGCAGTCTTTGTCATCAGTTCCAGGAACTCGTCACGGCGCTCAAGCTGCACAAGAGAGTCAAGACAGGTGATCTGACCGATGCCGAGAGAGTGACCGGCAATGTGGAACTCCTTGAAATCGGAGAACAGCAGCTCATCCACCGGCTTCGGCGTACCCGATGCGGTGGAAAAGATAGCGGTGCCAAGCTCCTCGAGGGAAACGTTGGCAAGGCGCGCCATATATTCAGCCATGCTGATGTCCCTGGGCGTACAGGTGGGCGACTTGAACATGACCGTGTCGGAGATGATGGCAGAAGCAATCAGACCTGCCATGGCGGGCACGGGCATGATGCCCGTCTCGCGGTACATGCCGGCGATGATGGTCGCCGTGGAGCCGACAGGTTCCAACCTGAAGCGGATAGGAGCACCGGTCTCGATGTCCGCCAGTCTGTGATGGTCGATGATCTCCAGAAGATCCGCCTGTTCCAGACCCGGAACGGACTGGGCGCTCTCGTTGTGGTCCACCAGCACCACACGCTTCTTGTGGGGCTGCAGCAGATGGTATCTGGACAGCATGCCCACTACGCAGTCATTATCATCCAGCACGGGATAAGAGCGATAGCGGTTTTTGGAGACCACGGCACGAACATCATCCAGATAATCGTCCAGATGGAAAGCATTTGGCAATTCACGGGAGCAGACACGATCAATGGAGATGGCGCGGGAGATCAGATGCAGGACCCTGACGGCATCAAAAGGCGTCGAGATGATGCAGGTCTCGCCCTCGGGCAGTTCTTCCGTCAGTTCAGCCTGACAGAGAATAACCGTCTTTACACCTGCCGTCACCGCTTCTTTCAGAAGCTCTATCTGCTGACCGCAGATCAGAATGGTATCGGGATTGTTGAAAGGCAGGATGCCGTGGGCTCTTGGCAATCCGAGCACCACTTCACCACTCACCTTTTCGGGAGCAGACTTGCTCTCACGAAGAATATTGCCTTCAAGGACAGACAACAGGTTGAACATCGGGATATCCAAAACACCGAGGCTGTCCTCGGACTGCATGTCATACATGGCGATACTGCTCATTGAAAGCAAGCCGTAGAGTTTTCCTTCCGCCGTTACCACGGGCAGGGCGGGGATCGAAGGATCCTTCTGAAGGACGTTCCAGGCACGATGCACCGTGACCGCGGGGCTCAGCATGGGCGGACGGTCGAACTCAAGGTCTCTGACCTGCGTGCGAACGTTGTTGATGCGCTTGGGAGCTTCAAAGCCAAAGCGCTCCAGCACCATCTGCGTCTCGTCGCTTACGTGACCGAGGCGTGCGGGAACATAGTTGTTACCGTCGCCAAGCGCGTTTCTCAGTGCCGCATATGCCATCGCCGAAACAATGGAATCCGTGTCGGGATTGCGATGTCCAGTAATATAGATCGTTTCCATTACCAGTTACCTCTGCCGTGGCGTCCATAGAATTCGTTAGTCCAGTCAAGCAGCGAATCGTTCTCGATGGCAGTACGCATCTCTTCCATCATCCAGGTCAGGAAGCGGATATTGTGAATGGAATTGAGGCGCAGGGGCAAGATCTCGCCCGCCTTAAACAGATGGCGAATGTAGGCGCGGCTGAAGCCGTTGCGGCAGGCATAGCAATCGCATTCGCTGTCCAGCGGAGAGAAGTCCTCTGCATACTTTGCATTGCGGACGACAAGTCGACCGTCGCGGGTGAAGACCGTGCCGTTTCGGGCGACGCGGGTCGCCAGAACGCAGTCGAACATATCGACGCCGCGGAGCACGCCCTCGATGAGACAGTCGGGAGAACCGACGCCCATCAGATAACGCGGCTTGCCCGTGGGCATGTAGGGCATCATCTGGTCGAGCATGTCATACATGATCTCCTTGGGTTCGCCGACGGACAGACCGCCGATGCCGAAACCGGGCAGATCGAGCTTTGCCATTTCCTTGGCGCACTCGATGCGGAGGTCGCCGAAGAAGGCGCCCTGAACGAGGCCGCACGACGCCTGCTGCTCATGGGTCCAAGCTTTCTGGCAACGTTCCAACCAGCGCAGCGTACGGTACATGGCGTCCTTTGCCGTGCTGTAATCGCAGGGATAGGCGGAGCAGACGTCAAACTGCATCATGATGTCCGAGCCCAGCGCCTGCTGGATGGCAATGGATGTTTCGGGGGACAGGAAGCGTTTCGAACCGTCCAGATGGGAGCGGAACTCAACGCCCGCCTCTTTCAGCTTGCGCAGACCCGCCAGAGAGAAGACCTGGAATCCACCGCTGTCGGTCAGGATCGGGCGATCCCATTTCATGAAGTTGTGCAGGCCGCCTGCCTTCTCCACGAGCTCCTCACCGGGACGCAGGTGAAGATGATAGGTGTTGGACAGGATGATCTGCGCGCCGCAATCCTTCAACTCATCGGGCGACATGGTCTTAACACTCGCCTGTGTGCCAACGGGCATAAAGACGGGCGTCTCGATAACACCGTGAGGCGTATGAAGACGGCCGCGGCGACCTCCTGTGTGCTTATCAACATGCAGCAGCTCAAACTCAAAAGGCTTGGTCATATTCTCCTCCATTGTCAAAAAAAGCAGTGACCCGCATATGCCGGTCACTGCTGGATCTTTCAGTTTATGCTTCGGCTTTACGGCGCAGCATCATCCATGCCAGCCCCAGTGCTGCCAGCGCCATTGCGCCTGCAACTACGCCGGTGGGCAGAGAGTTGTCGCCGGCCTTGGGAACGGTATTATCAACAACGCGGGCAGAGATGTCCATGCTGACGACCATGCGTCCCGCTTCGTCAAAGGCATCCAGACGATACACGCCGGTGTCCTCGACTGCTGCATTGGCGATCGTGTAAACACGCTGGTCTGCGCCGTCGATGATGGCATCGTTGAAATACCACTGATAAGAGGCAGGGGTAACACCATCAATGCTGACCTCCATAGAGAGATCTTCGCCGGCATCGACAACGGCATTCTGGGTCATATGAGAAACGCGCATAACCACAGTAGTGGAAATCGTACCCTGCGCAAGTGCTGCCACAGTCAGCAAAAGCACTGCCGCAAGTGCCATAATTCTGATGAGTTGACGTTTCAATTTAAACTCCCCCACTCCACAACAAACGTAGATAGTGTCATTCTACTCTGTGTCCGGTGCAATATCAAGTTTTATCCTCATTTGGAATATTATGGTATCCATTTCGAAATATTTGAAATATTTTATTAATAATATCATTTCGTCTTTACGACGTTTATCAGAGATGCTATAATGGTAGTAATTCAAAATGGAGGCTATTATGGGCGGTTATCTGTTGTTGATCCTCTTCCTGATCTGCGGCATCTGCACATCAGTTGGACTATTCAAGCGGGAAAGCGGACTATTCAGGCTTTGGACGGGTCTTTCCGTCGGTCTGATGATGATGATGTTCCTGCCCTTGCCCTATGCCTTTCTGTTCACATTTAATCAGACCGCACAGTACGCCGCCCTCGGTACCGCCGCGGCGATCGCCATCCTCTCCGTATTTCTCAACAAGGACCGAAGCCGCCGCAAACTCGGCTTCATGGGTGACATCAGTCTGCCCATGTTCCTCGCCCTCATCATTCCCCTTGTCGTCCTATGCGGTTGGCTGCAGTATTCGCATATTCTTCGACCTGTAGACGGATCGTTCCACGTCGGTCAATCCACCTACGGTGATCTCTGTCTTCACCTCGGCATTGCGACCAGCCTTCAGAACGCGACCTTCCCCGCCGATTATTCGATTCTGAAAGGCGCACTGCTGTGCTATCCATTCCTGTCGGACAGCATGGTCACTTCCATGCTCCTGTTCGGCGCGGATCTCCGTCTGTCTTTCATCATCACGGGTACGTTGATGATGACACTGGTGGGCGTCGGCGTCGTCTTCCTTGCACGGCAGATCTCCCGCAAGCCTGCGGTGATCGTCATCGCTTTTGTGCTGTTTTTCATCAACGGCGGTCTTGGTTTCATCTATGCCTTTGACGGCATCACGAAGAATCCTTCCGCTCTTCTCGAGACCTTCCCAGGGCTCTACAAGACGCCCACCAATCAACCCGCCCTCAACCCGCGTTGGGCC
>JAKSPZ010000160.1 GCA_024404395.1 Clostridia bacterium
ATGGGCGGTGCAACAAATATCTTGTTGTGCGCCGTGTGGGTCATCTTGTCGCGTTCGCTGTCCATCAGAAGCTCTTCGTATAGCTTCTCACCGGGACGAAGACCGACGATCTTGATGGGAATATCCACATCAGGCTCGTAGCCGTAGAAGCGGATGAGCTTCTTTGCAAGATCGATGATCTTGACGGGCTCACCCATGTCCAGCACGTAGATCGCACCGGGATTGGCCAGACCGCCCGCCTGCAGCACCAGCTGCGCCGCCTCAGGGATGGTCATGAAGTAGCGGGTAATATCGGGATGGGTCAGCGTTACGGGACCGCCCTTCTTGATCTGTGCCTCAAAAAGCGGAATAACGCTGCCGTGAGAACCAAGTACATTGCCGAAACGAACCGCCATGCACTTCATCTTACCACGGCGTGCACATTCCTGAAGCAACATCTCAGTGATTCGCTTCGTTGCGCCCATTACGTTGGTAGGATTGACCGCCTTATCCGTGGAAAGCTGAACGAATCGGCGTACGCCGTGCGCCTCCGCGGATTCCAGCAGGTTTTTCGTGCCAAAGACATTGTTTTTGATCGCCTCTGCGGGGCTCACTTCCATAAGCGGAACGTGCTTGTGTGCCGCCGCGTGGAAGACAACGCTGGGCTGGTAGGTCTCGAACACATTGTCAAGGCGTACACGGTCGCGAATGGAACCAATAAGTACCTTGATCGGAATGTCCGCGCCATACTTCTGTTTCAGCTCGCACTCAAGCTCATAGGCGCAATTCTCATAGACATCAAAGATCAGCAGCTGCTTGGGTTTGAATCGGATGATCTGTCGGCAGATCTCCGAACCGATGGAACCGCCGCCGCCTGTGACCATGACCACCTTATCCGTGAGGTAAGCTTCGATCAGATGGTTATCCAATTCAACTTCATCACGGGAAAGGAAGTCGGAAGTATTCAGTTCACGAATCGCCATGGGTCGCGCCGTATCCTTGGGATCGGTCAGCGTGCGGGTGCGGCAATGGGTCTGCTTGCAGATAGAGACGATCTCATTTCGGCGTTCACCGTGGAGACCGGGGACCGCAACGATGATCTCGCTGATGCTGTATTTCTTGACGATCTCGGGAACCTCATTGATCGTGCCGCGTACGGGGATGCCGTTGATACGCATGCGGCGCTTCAGAGGATCGTCATCCGCAAAAGCCACAGGCTGACCAAACTTCGCACGGTTCTGCAGGCAAATGCGTGCCGCATAGACACCGCCTTCACCCGCGCCGACAATCAACACTCTGGCATCATTGCCATTATTGACACGGCTCTTCATCCATTCTCGTACCAGCTTGTAGGTGAATCGACTCATGATGACGAACATCATGACGCAAATGCCCGTTATCACGAGGATCGGACGCGACATATGCCATGGTACAAACTGGTTCAACAGCAATGTGATCAACGTCGAAAAGCCATAAGTAACCACCAGTCGAGCAATCTCCGTTGCGCCGGCATAACGCCAGACCATACCGTACACGCCCGCAAGGATTCCCACAAACATATGCACGCCAACGATCTGCCAAAGCACTGTTCGCGTGTGATAATGGTGCATCCAGAGCATGACATTGTTCTCATAGCGCAGTGCAATCGCTGCCATCATTGCCAGGATCACAAACGCAAAATCGAGCATAAACAGACACGCTCTTCGTATCCATTTGCCCGTTGTTCCGTACCAATAATTCTTCATCGGTCCATCCGTTCCGCACAAACAGTGCATAATATCAGATGATATTATTATATGCTCTATTTATGTAGATGTCAAATAAAACCGTTGAAAACCTACTTCTTACTACAAAAAAGGAGCTCCGCAGATGCGGAGCTCCTTGATCAAGAAGGATTACTTCTCGAGGCTGTACTCGTAAGCATAGTCGCTCAGGTCGATGTCGCCGTCGTCCTTCAGAGTCTGATATGCCTCGTTGTAACGAGCGTTCAGATCTTCGATGGCTGCGTCGAGATCGTCGATTGCGCCGTGCATGTAGTCAATGAATACGGTGTTGTAGTTGTCGCCCTCCAGGGGGATGAGCTTGTCGGGGAAGTTGTTGACACCGGCGTAGTTGGCGATGTCAGCGAAGATTGCGAACTGGGGACCCATCTCAGGATCGAGCTCGGTTGCTTCGATAACTTCGGTCTTGTAGGGGATCATGCCGCCGGAAGCGTAGATTGCACCGTTCAGCTCGTCGCTGTTCAGGAACATGAAAGCTTCGAGGACAGCGGCCTTGTGAGCGTCAGAGCCACCTTCGTAGGAAACAGCGTCGATGGAGCAGCCTGCACGATCGAGGTAAACGCCCTTGTAGGGAGCTTCGCCTTCTTCGATGGTGGGCATGTCGATGACGGTCCAGTTGCACTCTGCCGGGAACTGGGAGGTGTAAACAGCGTAGTCGTAGGAGGGAGCCGGGAACATACCGACCTTACCTGCTGCGAACTGAGCGCGGATCTCGTCGATGCCGAGGTCATCAGCGCCGAGCATGTAGCCGTTCTCGTACATGGTCTTCACGCACTCGAAGGGCTTCTTGAAGATGGAGAAATCATAGGTCTCGGTGTTGGGATCGAACCAGCCCTTACCGGTGGAGTTCATGGAGGACTTCATGGTGAGGCGCTTGGTGCAACCGGTCCAAGTGGACCAGCCGTAACCGAAGACTTCGCCGTTGCCGTTCTCGGTGATGACCTTTGCGCACTCGACGATGTCATCCCAAGTCTTGGGCAGCTCAAGGCCGTTGGCCTCGAACAGGTCGGTGTTGACAGCCATCTTGAGGGGAACAACTTCCAGAGGCATGGAGATCAGCTTGCCCTGGTTGATTTCGAGGCCGAGCTTCATGTAGGGAGCATAGCCCTCGATCATGGCAGCCAGTTCGTCGTTCTCGACAGTGTTCAGGTCGAGGATCCAGCCCTGAGCAACCCAGTTGTCATGGCCGGTAGCGTCAACCAGATCAAAGTGAGTACCTGCCTGCATCAGAGCATCCAGGTCAGTGCCGTAGGTGTTGATGTTGGATTCGATGGTGATGTAGACACCCTTCTCAGCGCCGGTGGTGGCGTTCCAGTTGTCGACTTCTTCCTGAAGCTTGATCAGGTAAGCGCCGATGGAGCAATAATAAACAACTTCTTCAGTCGCGCCTTCTGCAGTTGCGAAGCAGCAGCAGGAGAGGACCATTGCCAGGGCGAGAACCAAGGTCAACAGTTTCTTCATGTTTCTTTCCTCCATTAAAAAATGCTCAGAGCAAAAACTCTTGGTATTATTAAACCACTTTCTTAACGATATGTCAACAACTTAAAGCGCAACTTTTACACTTTTTGCGTTCGTATTTCCGCAAATCATAATGCAATCAATACAAGTAAAAAACAGAGCCGCCCCGATCGGGGCGGCTCCGTCAAATCTTTGATCAGTCGGGGAAGAGGCGGTTGATGGCCTTCAGGGTATTGCGGACCAGCAGATCGCCGCCGATGTGGCCGGTGGTGCCGCTGGAAATGAATGCGGAGTAATGTCCGCCGTTCTCGGCCTTCTCGGTGGGCAGGTAGCCTTCGGTACCGTTGGCCAGCTGGATCAGGAAGGTCTGCTCGGCAT
>JAKSPZ010000161.1 GCA_024404395.1 Clostridia bacterium
CCGGATTTGTCGATCGTCTGGAGGGTGCCTGCGCTGTTAATGCCGCGAAGAAATTCGATACACTCGCCGATCTGGCGAACGTCTGCGGCATCAATGCTGACGCGCTTGCTGCTACTGCTTCGGAGAATGGTCTCTCTGCTGAAGGTCCATACTATGTTATGGACATCAAGCCGCTGTTCATCGGTTCCATTCCCGCTCAGAAGCGGGATGACAGTTGCCGTTTGCTCACCAAGAGCGGTGACGTTATCGAAAACCTGTATGGCTGCGGCGAGCTGATCTTCGGCAACCTGTTCGCGGTCCGATATCCGGGCTCTGGTACCGGTATTGGTATGAGTACTTATACAGGCGCGCTTGCTGCCAAGACTGCGGTCACGGACATGAAGTGATAGTATTGCACTTTATGGTTTGTTGTGAAGACTGAGTAAAAATAATACACAAAAGAAGAAAGCCACTGTATCATGCAGAAATGTGATACGGTGGCATTTTCTATGCTGAGCAAACGTAGACATTGTGACACGGTTGCTTTTTTTCTGGTTGAAATTTTAAGTTGAGGAAACAGGCGGAAGTCCCGAAGTGCGAGATCTTGGCCCCTTCGCTCTTTTCCTCCAGAGCCTCCAGTGCAGCAACTCCCTTTGCCTTCAGACTGAATAGATTCATACTCCGGGAAGAGTTCAAAGTACTCTGTGCGTGTGAGTCTTTTATTTATTATATGCGAATCTACTCGGCGATTTCCAGAATCTCCAAGCCCATCGCAGATTCCACGCACGACATTTCCAAGATCGCGTTTTATGTGGTCGAGGTTGAAACCGAGGGCGGCGTCATCGGTCAGGGCAATCTGCTGTCCTTCCACTATAGCCCGAATGCCATCGAAGGCGCGCTGAAGGATCTGCGCAATTTCGTGCTCAGCCATGACTATCACGTCAATGAGACCCTGCGCGTCATGCAGGAATACGAAATCGAAAGCGAATATTTCGGCATTGTCGGTCTGCAGCGCTGGGCGCTGGCGACGCTGAATACAGCGATGTGGGATGCCTGGTGCCGCACGCTGGGCCAGCCGATCTGGAAGGTTCTCGGCGGCAGCGCGAAGAAGATTCCGGTTTACGGCTCCGGCGGCTGGATCAGCTATACCGATCAGGAGCTGCTGGACGAGGTGCTGGATTACAAATCCCGCGGCTTTACAGCGGTGAAGATCAAGGTCGGCCATCCCGACGGCATCGAGCGCGACATCGCCCGCCTGACCAAGTCCCGCGAGGCGCTGGGCACGGGCGTCAAGATCATGATGCACGCCAATCAGGGCATGGATGTCCCCAGCGCCGTCAAGCTCATCCATCAGGCTGAGAATCTGGGCATCTTCTGGTTTGAAGAGCCGGTCGTCAATACCGACTTCGAGGGCTATGCCACCATTCACAGCAAGACCAAGATCTCTCTGGCGATGGGCGAGCGCGAATACAGCGCCGTCGCCCTGCGCGAGCTGATCGGCCGCCGTGCGCTGGATCTGTGGCAGCCTGACCTGATCCGTCTGGGCGGCGTGGAGGCCTGGCGCGACAGCGCGGCGCTGGCGAACGCCTACAACATCCCGGTTCTGCCGCATTACTATAAGGACTACGACGTGCCGCTGCTCTGCACCGTCCGTCAGCCCTACGGCGCAGAGTCCTTCGACTGGATCGACGCCATCATCGATAACACCATGCACATCGAGAATGGCTTCGCATATCCGCGCGAGGGCGCAGGCTGGGGCTTCTATTTCAAGCCGGAAGCGCTCTGCGAGGTGCGGTAAAACAAGCCGGACAGTTCAGAAATGCAATAAAACGGGGCGCGCTCGCTGATGTACGCAGGTGGCTGCACCCCAAAATGTAGACAAAAAAGAGTGAACAAGATCATCCGAAAGGATGTTCAGGTTCACTCTTTTTTATAAGGCTGCTTGTGCAGCAGCCCCTTGCGTGCATTATTCAAACTCGACGATTTCCGCCCACTGGCTGAGAAGCTCCTTCTCCGCGCCGTGCTTCTTGGTCATCTGCGCAGCGGCGACGATCGGGAACCACTTCTCGACGTACTGCATGGCGATGTCGTTCTTTCGGCAGAAGATTTTCAGGTAGAGGTCAGCCTTCTTCTGGTCCTCCAGCGCGAACTGCAGATAGGTCGCCGCGGCGTCGGCGGAGGCGTTGCCGATAGCGGCGTGCGCCCAGTCGATGACGTAGACCTTGCCGTCGTCGCCCAGGATGACGTTGGTCGGATTGAAATCGCCGTGGGTGATCTTGGTGTGCGGCTTCATGTGCTCCAGGCGCAGGTGCAGCTCATAGCGCTGGGTAGCGGGCATATCCTCGCGCAGGGAAGAAATCTGCGCGTTCAGCTTGTCCTTGAGGCGAACCATCTGCTTGTTGGTCGTCCTGTGGATCATGCTCTGGATGTCGACGAACTGCTCCATGTATTCTTCCAGCTTCTCCGGCTCGGCCGCCATGGCTTCGGCCATCGTCCTGCCCGGAATATGCTGGATGCGCAGGCACCAGCAGCCGTTTTCCTCGCTGACGCCCAGCAGCTTCGGCACAGGCAGGCCGCTTTCCTCCGCCAGGGAGTGGTTAAAGGCTTCCTTCATCACGGAGGACTTGGGATGCGTCGGCACATGCTCCTTGACGATCACGTCGCCGTCCAGATAGACCGTCTTGTTCTGACGGGAGAGAATGATCTTCCTGTTTTCCATCTTCGTTTCCTCCTTCTATATCACGCCTTCTCGCCGCGATAGGCCTTCAGGTACATCTCGCGGATTTCGCTCATCAGCGGATAGCGCGGGTTCGCACCGGTGCACTGATCGTCAAACGCATCCTCGACCATCTGATCCAGCGAAGCCATGAAGGTTTCCTCGCTGATGCCGTAGGCCGCAATGGATTCCCTGATGCCGACCGCACGCTTGAGCTCCTCGACCTTGTCGATGAACTTATCGATGGTCTCGTCCTCCGTCTCGCCGAATACGCCGCAGAAGTTCGCGCACTCGCAGTAGCGCTCCTTCGCATGCGGATAGGCGTACTGCGGGAACGTGCCCATCTTCGTCGGGACATCGGCGGAATTGTAGCGGATGACGTGGGAAATCATCAGCGCGTTGGCAACGCCGTGCGGCAGATGATGATACGCGCCGAGCTTATGCGCCATGGAGTGGCAGACGCCCAGGAACGCATTGGCGAAGGCCATGCCCGCCATGCAGGAGGCGTCCGCCATCTTCTCGCGGGCGACAGGATCATTGGCGCCGTTGTCGTAGCAGCGCGGCAGGAAGTTGAAGACATTCTTCATCGCCTTGAGCGCGAGACCATCGGTATAGTCCGTCGCCATGACGGAGGCATAGGCTTCCAGCGCATGGGTCAGCACATCCACGCCGGAGGCGGAGGTCAGGCCCTTGGGCTGGTTCATCATGTTGTCCGTGTCGATGATCGCCATATTCGGCATGAGCTCGTAGTCCGCCAGCGGATACTTCGTGCCGTCGCGGTCGTCGGTGATGACGGCGAACGGCGTCACCTCGGAGCCTGTGCCGGAGGAGGTCGGGATGGCGACGAGGTCCGCCTTTTCGCCCATCTTCGGGGAGGTGTGCGCGGGCTTGCGGATAGCC
>JAKSPZ010000162.1 GCA_024404395.1 Clostridia bacterium
GAAGGAGCTGCGGCTGCCCGTCTCTGGTGACATCGGCTGCTATACGTTCGGTGCTTCCGCACCCCTCGGCGCCATGGATACCGCTATTGGCATGGGCGCATCCATCGGCATGGTCCATGCATTCAATAAAGTCCGTCCCGAGACCGTTGCCAATGCCGTTGCCGCCATCGGCGACAGCACCTTCTTCCATTCCGGCATGACGGGGCTTGTGGATCTTGTGTACAACAAGGGCATCGGTACGGTGCTGATCCTCGACAATTCCACCACGGGCATGACGGGACATCAGCCCCATCCCGCAACGGGCAAGACCATCTGCGGCGATATCGCGCCCGCAGTTTCCATCGAGGCAGTCTGCAATGCGGCGGGCGTTTCGGATGTTGCCGTCGTCGATCCGCTGAACATGGCGGAATTGAAGGCAGCGCTGAAGCGAGCCCTGTCCTCGGGTGCACCCTCCGTGATCATTGCCCGTCGTCCCTGTGCCTTGCTGAAGGGCGTGACCCACTATCCGCCTGTGAAGGTCAATACCGAAAAGTGCATGGGCTGCAAGGCTTGCATGCAGATCGGCTGTCCCGCCGTCTCCATGAAGGACGGACATGCCGTGATCGACGCATCTCTCTGCGTAGGCTGCGGACTGTGCGAGCAGAAGTGCCGAGTCGGCGCACTGGAAGGGGGCAATAAGGAATGAAGACTGTATCCATCATGATCGTCGGCGTCGGCGGACAGGGAACACTGCTGGCCTCCCGACTCCTCGGCTATGTGCTGCCCCGCAAGGGCTATGACTGCAAGATCAGTGAAGTCCACGGTATGTCTCAGCGTGGCGGTTCCGTGGTCACCTATGTGCGCTTTGGCGACAAGGTCTATTCGCCCATCGTGGACGCGGGCGAGGCGGATTTCGTGCTCTCCTTCGAACAGCTGGAAGCGGCGCGTTGGCTGACGCACCTGAAGCCCGACGGTGTTATCATCACGGGCACTCAGCAGATCCTGCCCATGCCCGTCATCACGGGTGCCGCGAGCTATCCCGAGAATATCATCGAGAACCTGAACCCGACGGCGGAAGTCCACGCGGTGGACGCCCTCTCTCTGGCAGAGCAAGCCGGCAGCGGCAAGGCGGTCAACGTGGTGCTGCTGGGTGTGCTGAGCAAATATCTGCCCGTGGAGCGCGAGGTGTGGATGGAAGCCATCGATGCCCTCGTTCCCCCGAAATTTGTGGAGATCAACCGAAAGGCGTTCGAATTGGGCGCCGGTTGCGGAGAATAAGAATGATTTCAAAGAATGTATGTGAAACGGTACTGCGGGAAGCCCTGCGCACGGGCGGCGATTTCGCCGAGATCTTTTGCCAGGACCGCCGCAGCAACACCGTCGGACTGGTGGACAATCACATTGAACAGGCGATCACGGGTCGCAGTCATGGCGCGGGTATCCGCGTGTTCAAGGGTCTGAGCGCGGTCTATGTCTATACCAATGACACTTCCGAAGCGGGCCTTCTGGCCGCAGCGCGGAATGCCGCCGATGCCATCGAACCTGTATCGGGCAATCTGGCGGTGACGCTGACGCCGAAAGTCACCGACGACATCCACATCTGCAAGCAGCTGCCCACCGATGTGAGCAGCGCGCGCCGCGTGGATCTGCTGAAGCGCGCCAATGCCGCGGCACAGAGCTACGATGCCGCCATCCGTCAGGTCAGTGTGTCGCTGAGCGATTCCGTGAATGATATCCTCATTGCCAATTCCGAGGGCCTCATGACTACCGATCGCCGTGTCTATACCCGTTTCCGCGTGTCTGCGGTTGCGGCAAACGAGACCGAGAACCAGACGGGTACCAATGCTCCCGGCGGACTGTTGGGCTATGAACTGTTCGAGGATACCATCGACGTTGAAGAGCGGGCACGGGATGCCGCGCGCAGTGCGGTCACCATGCTGAAGGCAGAAGCCTGTCCCGCAGGCAGGATGCCTGTGGTCATCGACGGTGGCTTCGGCGGCGTCATCTTCCACGAAGCCTGCGGTCATTCTCTGGAAGCGACCTCCGTTGCTTTCGGCAATTCCGAATTCTGCGGCAAGCTGGGTCAGACGGTGGCTTCGCCCATCGTGACCGCTGTGGACGATGGTACTATCCCCAATGCATGGGGCTCCACCAATATCGACGACGAGGGCACGCCTACCACGAAGCTGGTGCTCATCGAGAACGGCATCCTCAAGAACTACATGATCGACAAGCTTAACGCCCGCCGCAGGCAGATGCCCGTGACCGGCTCCTCCCGCCGCCAGAATTACAAGTTCGCGCCCACTTCCCGTATGCGCAATACCTACATCGCCGCAGGCAACGATGACGAACACGAGATCATCGCTTCCATGGGCGACGGTCTCTACGCCAAGTCCATGGGCGGCGGCTCCGTCAATCCGTTGACGGGCGAGTTCAACTTCAATGTCTCCGAGGGCTATCTGGTCAAGGACGGCAAGATCGACCGTCCCGTCCGCGGCGCATCGCTCATCGGTCGCGGCTCCGAGATCCTGCCCAAGATCGACCGTGTCGGCAAGAAGATGTGGATGGCACAGGGCATGTGCGGTTCCGTCAGCGGCTCCGTGCCTACCAATGTGGGTCAGCCGATGATCCGCGTGACCGATATTACCGTTGGAGGACGCTGACATGGATATCAAAGTGTTTATTGACAAGTTGTTCGCCCGCGCGAAAGAAGTCGGCTTCGAATGCTGCGAGGCGATGATCGAGACTTCCAACAATTTCACCGTCGGCGTGCTGAAGGGCGAGATCATTCAGTACAAGGTCAGCGACAGCTTCGGCTTGGGCTTCCGCGGACTGTACGGCGGCAAGATGGGCTATGCGACTACCCAGATCGCGGATGAATCGGCGATCGATTTTCTGGTGAACGGCGCCAAGAACGTGGCGGAGCTCATCGATTCCGAGGACAAGGTGCCCCTGTGGGCAGGCAGTCCTTCCTATCCCAAGATGGATCTGTACAGCCCCGCGCTGGACGAGATCACCGCAGCGGAAAAGATCGAGATGGCAAAGCAGCTGGAGCGTGAGACCGTGGCTGCCGATCCTCGGGTCGATCGTGTGGAGCGGAGCATCGTCTATTCCGCGGCGGGCAGCACCCGCATCGTCAACACCCTCGGACTGGATGTTGAGACGACTTCCAATCTGCTGGGCGGCTATGTGATCGCCGTCGCCACGGACGGAGATGACACACAGGCGGGCGTGGAGCAGTTCGTTGCCCGCGATCGCGAGGAGATCGACCTCAAGGGCGTGGCTGTCCGCGCGGCAAAGAATGCTACTACGAACCTGAATGCGGACATCCCCAATTCCTGCAATCCCGCGATCATCCTGCGCTGGGATGCCGCGTCCGAGATCCTTGAGACCTTCTCGGGCATCTTCAATGCCGAGGTCGCGCATAAGGGACTGTCGCTGCTGAAGGGTCGCGAGGGCGAGAAGATCGCCGCCGACTGCTTCACGCTGGTGGACGATCCCCACATGACCCGCGGCATGGCTTGCCAGCCCTTCGCCGGCGACGGTGCGGCGACCACCGTGAAGCCGGTCATCGCGAACGGCGTGTTGAAGCCCCTTCTGTACACCCTGAAGAGCG
>JAKSPZ010000163.1 GCA_024404395.1 Clostridia bacterium
CCGAGGTCATCGACTGCTGGTACGATTCCGGCTCCATGCCCTTCGCCCAGTGGCACTATCCCTTTGAGAACAAGGAGATCTTCGACGAGAACTATCCCGCCGACTTCATCTCCGAGGCGATTGACCAGACCCGTGGCTGGTTCTACACCCTGATGGCCATCTCCACCCTGATCTTCAACCGTTCTCCCTTCAAGAACTGTCTGGTCATGGGTCACGTTCAGGATGCCAACGGCATCAAGATGTCCAAGCACAAGGGCAACGTCGTGGATCCCTGGGATGTCCTGAATCGTCAGGGCGCAGACGCCGTCCGCTGGTACTTCTACGCCAACGGCGCACCGTGGCTGCCCACCCGCTTCTCTCATGAGCTGGTCAGCGAGATGCAGTCCAAGTTCATGGGTACCCTGTGGAACACCTACGCCTTCTTCACCATGTACGCCGCCATCGACGACTACAAGCCCACCGAGCTGAAGGCCAAGCCCGAAGACTTCACCCTCATGGATAAGTGGGTGCTGTCCAAGCTGAATTCTCTGGTGAAGTTCGTGGACGAGGGCATGTCCGAGTACAAGATCACCGAGACCGCCCGCGCCATCCAGGCTTTCGTCGAAGAGCTGAGCAACTGGTACGTCCGCCTGAGCAAGCAGCGCTTCTGGGGCAAGGGCTGGGAAGGCGACAAGCTGGCCGCTTTCGAGACCCTGTACACCGTCCTCACCACGCTGACCTCCCTCTGCGCGCCCTACATCCCCTTCATGGCTGAGAGCATGTACCAGAATCTGGTCGTCGGCAACATCCCCGATGCACCCGAATCTGTCCACCTGTGCGACTTCCCCGTCGCCAATCTCGACGCCATCGACACCGATCTGGAAGCGCAGATGGAAGAAGTTGCCGCAGCCGTCCAGCTGGGTCGCGCCTGCCGCAACACTGCCAACATCAAGGTCCGTCAGGCTCTGAGCACCCTGTACGTCAAGGGCGCCGAGCTGAGCGAAGAGTGCGCTGCACTCATCCGTTCCGAGCTGAACGTCGAAGAGGTCAAGTTCATCTCCGACGCACGCGCCTTCACCACCTATCAGATCAAGCCTCAGATGCGTACCCTCGGTCCGCGCTACGGCAAGCTGCTGGGCAAGATCGGCAACTATCTGAAGGACGTTGACGGCAATGATTTCGTCGATGCTTTCGAGCGCGGCGAGACCGTGAAGTTCGAGATCGAAGGCACCATGGTCGAACTGGGCAAGGATGATTGCCTCATCTCTCCCGCTCAGAAGCCCGGCTACGTCGCCGAGTCCGAGCGCGATATGACCGTCGTCATCGACACCAACCTGACCCCCGCCCTGATCGAGAAGGGCTACGTCCGCGAGGTCATTTCCAAGCTGCAGACCATGCGCAAGGAAGCCGATTTCGACGTTGTCGACCGCATCCATGTCACCTTCGAGACCACCGACACCCTGAAGGCGGTCATCGAGAAGAACGCTTCCGCCATCGCCGACGCCGTTCTCGCACTTGACATCACCGCCACCGCCGCCGCGGAAGGCGCCTATGCCAAGGAGTGGAACATCAACGGCGAAAAGGCCACTCTGAGCGTCGCCAAGGCATAATTCCAAAACAATTCAAGGCTGTCCCCAAATGGGGACAGCCTTTTTCATGCAATAAAAAACGGAGCCGATCGGCTCCGAAAAACCCCGTGAGTGCCGTCTGTCTACGCTTTTTCACCCGCCGCTCCGGCAGGGCGGAAACCTGCGCGTGTTTGCTGCCGTCCCCTGGCGATCGAAATCGGGGGCATGACATCCACACAACGACCCGGAATCCTTTTGTGAATCTGTGGGTAAAAGCTTCGACATAACGAACACCACAGGAAAGTTTCCTGTAACGGGATTAATTATATCATCGCACCCCACAGTTGTCAACGCGGGATTTACAATTCTCAACTCAGGTGTTCCAGATAATCCTTCAGCGCGGCCTTGACCTCTTCCGCGGTCTTCAGTCCGTTGAGGGTCGTGCGGAAGCGATTCGCGCCCGACAAACCCTGAACGTACCACGCGATATGCTTGCGCATCTCCAGCAATCCGCGGTTGGCGCCGTGGATCTCCGTCTCCAGATCAAAATGACGCAATGCCATATCGATGCGGTCCGCAGGCGTCGGCGGCTGCCAATCTGCACCGATCAGTGCTGCCTTGATCTCCCCGAAGATCCAGGGATTGCCCTGTGCCGCACGTCCGACCATGACGCTGTCGCAGCCCGTCTCACGAACCATACGCAGCGCATCTTCGCCGCTTCGGACATCGCCGTTGCCGATGACCGGCACTGAGACCGCGTCCTTTACCGCCTTGATGACCGACCAGTCCGCCTCGCCGGCGTACTGCTGCATCCGCGTCCGTCCGTGTACCGCAATGGCTACGGCGCCCGCCTGTTCGCAGATCTTGGCCACCTCGGGCGCATTGATGCAGGTCTCATCCCAACCTGCGCGGATCTTGACCGTGACGGGCAGCTCCACCGCCTCTACCAGCGTGCGGACGATCTCGCCGATGCGCTCGGGGGTCTTCATCAGTGCACTGCCCTCGCCGTTGCCCGTGATCTTGGGCGCGGGACAGCCAAAGTTGAGGTCGATAAAAGAAAAGCCGATATCCGACAGCTGACGCGCAGCCTGTGCGATATATTCCGGCTCACTGCCAAAAAGCTGAAGACCCGCCAACCCTTCTCCGGGCAAGCGCGTCAGCAGCTCAACAGCATTCTTATTCTTTCCCTGTGAATAGATCCAACCCTTTGCGGAGAGCATCTCGCTGACCGCCCAGCCCGCGCCCATCTCATAGCAGAGGAGGCGCATGGCGGCATCGGTCACGCCCGCCATGGGCGCGAGACCCGCTCCGTTGGGAATCTCGATATTTCCGATTTTCATTACGGTTGATAGACCGGCGGCTTGCAGCGGCCGCAGGGCGTATAGCCGAGGTAGTAGGCTTCGTACAGCGTCAGACGCATGGAGCTCGCATATGCGAATTTGCACTCATACTCGTGATAGCAGCGCGCGCCTTCTGCAGCGTAGACATAGTGCACTTCGGACTGGGTGTCGTCGGTGAAGATCGCATCGGTGGACAGCGCAGTATAACCCGTCACCATGGCGGTGGGCAGTGCGGGACCGTAGATCTCGGCTTCCTGCTCGGTACCGACGAGGGTAACGCCGCCGCCGACCTTGCCCGAACCCGCAGAGGGCAGCAGGGCAACGCCGATGGCCAGAACCACCACGGCCGCGCCGGTAAGGCACATCTTCACCATGTTGCTCCAGCGGGTACGCCAGGTCAGGAACACGCCCAGAGGGGGCAGAACGACCAGCGTGACCGCGGCAAGGATACCACGGAGAATCGCCTTGGTATTTCTGTTGGTTTTACGATGAACGGTCTTCTTTGCCTGTGCGACCGGACGCTTCTTCTGAATTGCCATGATGCGCTACTTCCTTATCAGGAAATTATGACGGAATATCTCTCCGATATCGGCATCATTGTAACTCAAATCAGGTCATTTGTCAATAGTTTCTTTATTATTCTGTCGTTAACGCAATACTTTTGACATATTTAGATGATCTTGCCCTCAAAATGATCCATTTC
>JAKSPZ010000164.1 GCA_024404395.1 Clostridia bacterium
GGGCGAGCCCCATCATCGGCAGCGCGGTGGCGACCATCCTCTTCTACGCCATCGGGCTCACCGTGGCCATCGTCCTCATCCGCGTCTATGTGCTGGCGTACACCTACGCCATGAACGATTCGCTCCTCCGCCTGTCCCACGCCTACGGACGGTATGAGCGCTTTATCGACGACATCTACTTCAACAACATCGCCTTCTACGGCGACCCCGAGGAGGCGAAGAAGCGCTTCCCCGACGGCAAGGTCAGCAAGGTCTACCGCAAGGAGTGCCCGCTGCCCGTCCGCGCGGTGGTCACCCGCGACGAGGGACGCGCCAAGATCTAGCTCATCCGCCCCGACGAAAAGATCGAGCAGGCGCTGATGAACGGCGCCAAAAAGAAATAGCTTGCAATATTTGATATTGTGTGATATGATATCGAAAACAAGATTACGGAGAGCGCATTATGAACTGGAACATCGTCACCGATTCGAGCTGTGATCACCTCCCTGTGGAGGATAACAATATCCGCGTTGCCGACATCCCCTTCGTCATTCAGGTGGATGACAAGGACTATGTGGACGCGCCTGAAATGAATACGCTGGAAATGCTGGACGCCATGGAATCCGCCAAGACGCCCGCCCGCACCGCCTGCCCCTCCCCCGAGGCGTGGCTGTCCGAGTTCCGCAAGGCGGGCAAGACCATCGCTCTGACCATCTCCGCCAACCTGTCCGGCTGCTTCGGCAGCGCGATGCTGGCGCGGAACATGGCGCTGGAGGAGGATCCCACCCGCGAGATCGCCATCGTGGATTCCTGCTCCACGGGTCCCGAGATGGTGCTCTGCACCCGCCACATCCGCAAGCTCATCGAGGAGAAGCGCCCCTTTGAGACCATCGTCCGCGAGGCGAACCGCTTCTTCCTTGAGCATCACATCATCTTTGCCCTGTCCTCCTTCGACAACCTGATCAAGAACGGCCGCATGAACCGCCTCGCCGGCACGCTGGCGAAGAAGCTGGGCATGTGGGGCATCGGCATCGGCAGCGACGAGGGCACCATCAAGATCAAGGGCACCGCCCGAGGCGAGAAGGGCGCCGTCCGCAACATGATCGACTACATGAAGTCCCACGACTTCAACGGCGGCACCGTCGCCATCAGCCATTGCCACAACCTGCCCGTGGCGAACCTCCTCCGCGACCGCATCAAGGAGATGTGGGAAAAATCCGAGGTCCTGGTCATGCCCACCCGCGGACTGACCAGCTTCTACGCCGAGCGCGGCGGCATCATTCTGGCATTCTGATGATTTGCCTTGACTTACTCCGCCGTCCGTTGGTATAATACCTAAAGATTAGGGAGTAGTCGGCGCGTGATCGACGCGCGGCAGAGTCAACATACTGGATGATCATCCTGGTTCTGCCTTAATTGATGAGACTTGTCTGCATTTTCTGTGCAGGTGGGTCTCTTCTTTTTTACCGCGAAAGGAGAATAATACCATGCTTCTGTTCCTCAAAGTCATGCTTACCGAGTTCATCGCCGAGATGGGCGACAAGACTCAGCTCATGCTCATCGCCCTTACCTCCAAGTACAAGCTGCGGGACATCATCCTCGGCACCGCCGTGGCGATCCTGGTGCTCAACGGTCTGGCCGTCCTGCTGGGCGGCGTGGTGGGCGCGCTGATCCCCGCGTGGCTCATCAAGGCCATCGCCGCGGGCGCCTTCCTCTATTTCGCCCTCACTTCCCTGAAGGCGGAGGACGATGAGGAAGAGGAGGGCGGCAAGAGCAAGCTGAAGTTCGCGCCCCTCGCCGTGTTCTGCACCTTCTTCGTCGCCGAACTGGGCGACAAGACCCAGCTCACCGCCATGACCTTCGGCGCCAACGAGGGTCTGGGCGCCGCCGTCATCGTCTGGCTGGCGTGCTCCGTGGGTCTCTTTGCCGCGGATATGCTGGGCATGCTGCTGGGCTACCTGATGAAGACCAAGATGCCCGAGGGCATCCTCAACTACATTGCCTTCGCCATCTTCTCCGTTTTCGGCGTCTACACCGCCTGGCAGTGCCTGTCTCTGGTGATGACCGATACCACGTGGATCATCGTCGCCACCGCCGCCATCGCCGTCCTCTTCGCCGCCGCCTGCGTCCTCATGTGGAAGAAGAACCACAAGAAGGCCGCGTAAACCCAAACCGCTCCGTGAAAACGGGGCGGTTTTTGAGTTTAACAATAAAAGTTGTTTTCCATATTACAATCGTCACAATCAGGTGCTATAGTGTATGGGCTGTGATGAAAGCAATCCGAGAAAAGGAGATATATAAGCTATGAAAAAGATCATCGCTCTGATGATGGCACTCGTTCTGGTCCTGACCTGCGTCGCCATCGCCGAAGCCACCACCGCCACCACCGAGACCGCTGAAGCAGCTGTCGAGGAGACCGTCGAAGAGACCGCTGAAGAAGCCGTCGAAGAGACCGAAGAGACCGCTGAGGAAGCTACCGAGGAAGCCGTCGAGGAGACCGCTGAGGAAGCAACCGAAGAGGCCGCCGAAGAAGTCGTTGAAGAGCCCGTCCACGAGCATGAGTGGAACTTCGTCACCCGCACCTGCGAAGGCTGCGAGGAAGCCATCCCCTGCTTCGATGACGAGACCAAGCCCTATGTCCACACCTTCGTCGAAGGCGTTTGCGAAGGCTGCGGCGCTGCCGAGTTCTGCGGCGTAGAAGGCCACGAGGGTCACACCCTTGCCGAGTGCGGCGTTCCCGGTCACTACACCTGCGACGAGATGGATCACACCACCTGGCGCTTTGACGACGAGAAGCACACCGTCTGCCTGGGCGTGACCGAGCACGTTTGCGAGGACGGCTGCGGCGCCACCTACACCTGCGACCATGCCAACTCCCACACCGTCTGCATCGTCTGCGGCAACCTCTGGTGCTACAAGGCCGAGGGCGACCACACCGAAGCCAAGTGCGGCCATCGCTACTGCGAGATGGGCGAGCATCCCAGCCTGCACGACAAGTGCAAGGGCTGCGGTCAGTACAAGTGCAACGGCAAGAGCCACAAGAACTGCACCACTACTTCCGCTCCCGCCGCTGAGCCCACCGACGCTCCCACCACTGAGCCCCCCGTGGAATACCTCTGATCGAGTTCGGAGATCAAGACCCGCCTTTCGGCGGGTCTTTTTTATTCACATTGAAAACCTGCTTTGCCTGTGCTATAATAAACTATCAAAGTATGCGAAGGAGGGATGCGGAATGCGGCGATTGGGGCGCTCGGTCGCGCTGACAGTATCGGTCGTTTTGCTGCTGACCGCGATCCTCTGCTTTGCATCTGTCTGGCCCATTGCGGACGGCGGCAGCGTCGCTTCCGACGGTGAGCTCACCGTGGACAGGAGCCACGCCTCCGACGGCTACGTCATGGTCAAGGGCCGCCCCTCCGAGAAGCGGCTGAAGCTCCGCGTGAAGCGGGGCGACAACAGCCTCTATTACGACATCAACACCGGCGGCGAGTACGAGATCATCCCCCTGCAGTACGGCAGCGGCAGCTATTCCTTCGAGCTCTTCAAGAACACCCAGGGCACCCAGTACGCCGCGGCGGGGCCGGTGAGCGCCGAAT
>JAKSPZ010000165.1 GCA_024404395.1 Clostridia bacterium
GGTGATGAAGCCGGTCTGGTCGGCGCGGAACTGCTGAGAATGTACAGCCACTATGCCGCAAGTCAGGGCTGGGTGGTGGAACTGATCGAAGACGGATCCACCGATCTTGGCGGTATCAAAGAAAGTACACTTCTGATCTCGGGACGAAACGTGTTCCGAAAGCTGAAATTTGAATCGGGCGTTCATCGCGTGCAGCGCGTGCCCGTAACGGAGTCTTCCGGACGAATCCATACCTCCACAGCGACGGTTGCCGTTCTGCCCGAGGCGGAGGACGTGGAAGTGGAGATCTCCAACAACGATCTGCGTATCGACACGTATCGCGCGTCGGGCGCGGGCGGTCAGCACGTCAACCGTACGGATTCGGCGGTGCGTATCACCCATATTCCCACGGGCATCGTGGTGACCAGTCAGGATCAGCGTTCGCAGATCCAGAACAGAGAAAAGGCGATGCGCGTTCTGAAGGCCCGCCTGTACGAAGTGCAGCGCGAGCAGCGGGACAGTGCCTATGCGGACCGTCGTCGTCTGCAGGTCGGCACGGGTGACCGTTCCGAGCGCATCCGTACTTATAACTATCCGCAGGGACGCGTGACCGATCATCGCATCGGTCTGACGCTCTATCGCATTCAGGATGTATTGGAAGGGGATCTGACTGAGATCATCGATGCCCTCACCCTTGCGGAACAGACGGCGCTGATGAACAGTCAGGAACTGTAAGGAGCGTTCAAATTGGTAACTCAGTTTTTGAAACCCGATGAGCAGGGACTCGCGCTGGCAGCCGAACTGCTTAAGGGAGGTTCTGTTGTCGGTTTTCCCACGGAAACGGTCTACGGACTCGGGGCAAACGCACTGGACGGAGAAGCGGTCAAGCGCATCTATGAGGCGAAGGGACGACCCGGCGACAATCCGCTGATCGTTCATATCTCGGATCTGTCCGAGCTGCGTCCTTTGATCTCGGTAGAGCCTGACGAAAAGGCACTTCGAATGATGAAGGCTTTCTGGCCGGGACCGCTGACGATGATCTTCCCCAAGTCGGATCTGATCCCCAATGAGGTCTCCGCAGGATTGGACACGGTAGGCATTCGTTTTCCGTCTCATCCCGTCGCGCAGGAGATGATCCGCCGTGCAGGTGTGCCGATCGCAGCGCCGAGCGCGAATCGCTCGGGACGTCCGAGCCCGACCACAGCCCGGCATGTGCTTGAAGATATGGACGGCAGAGTACCGCTCATTCTGGACGGCGGTGCCTGTGCGGTGGGCGTGGAATCCACGGTTGTGGATATGACGGGGGAGACCCCGCGTGTGCTTCGTCCGGGTGGCGTGACGGCGGAACAGATCGCAGCGGTGGCCGGTTCGTCCCTTGTGGATGATGCGGTGCTGCGTCCGCTTGGCGAAGGCGAACAGCCTCGTTCGCCGGGTATGAAGTATAAGCATTACGCACCGACAGGAGAGTTGACCATCGTCACGGGCGATCCCGAACAGGTCGGAAAGTACATTGCAAACTGCTATGACGAAGCGGTGTCAGCAGGAAGGAAGCCGCTGATACTCGCATTGGATGGTAACGCGGCGATCTACGGCGACAGAAATGTGCGGTTGCTCGGAAAAGATGCCGCCGAAATGGCACACAGCCTGTTCGCGCTGCTGCGCGATGCAGACACATTGGGCGCAGATGTGCTCTTCTCCGAGGCGGTGGAAGCGACGGGCGTCGGTCTGGCGGTGATGAATCGCCTCGGTCGTGCGGCTGCTTTCAGAATTGTTGAAGTATAAGCTGTTGCAAAACCGAACAGCTTGTGGTATGATAGTATCAGAAAGCTATGGAGGGTGTACTATGAAAGTTACGATTTGCGTTGGCAGCACTTGCCATCTGATGGGTTCCAAGCGCGTGATCGACCGCTTCAAAGAGCTGGTTGAAGAGCACAATGTCGCCGATAAGGTCGAGCTTGCAGGCAAGTTCTGCATGGGTCGCTGCGGCGAAGGCGTCTGCATCACCATCGATGATGTTACCCATTCCATTCAGCCCGAAGAGGTTGAGGCATTCTTCACCAAAGAAATTATCGAGAAACTGTAATACGAATCGTAACGGGCTTCTTATGCGTAAGGAGCCCGTTTTTTCTATCCGATGAGGAGGAACCATGAACGATATTATTCGTCTCCATGAGGGAAACTGTCAGGATTGCTATAAATGTATTCGAAACTGTCTGCTGAAAGCGATTGGATACGCGGATGGCCATGCACGCATCATCCATGAGGAATGCATCTATTGTGGTGAGTGCGTTGTTGCCTGCCCGAGGCATATTCAGGGCGAGTTCTCCGACCTTGAAGAAGTGCGCGCGATGCTGAAGTCCAACCGTCCCGTGGTCGCCAGCGTAAGCCCCGCGTTCATTGCGGACTTTGACGTGAGCTGCATCGAGGATCTGCGCGATGCCTTGAAACAGATCGGTTTCCACGATGTGCAGGAAACAGCTATCGGCGCGGAGCTCGTCGCCCGTGAGTACGAACGACTCATGCGGGAAGGCAATATGGACGTCGTGATCTCGTCCAGCTGCCCCTCTGTCAATGAACTGCTGAAGCGCTATTATCCCGACATGCTGAAGTATCTCGCACCCGTCGAGTCGCCCATGCAGGTCCACTGTGCGCGGCTGCGCGAGCAGTACCCCGATGCCTACGTTGTTTTCCTCAGCCCCTGCTATGCCCGCCGTGTCGAAGCGCATGAGACGGGCTGCTGCGACGGCGTGCTGATGTTCTCTGATGTCAAGAGACTCATGCATGAGCAGGGCGTACAGCCGGTCAAGGGTGTGCTGGTCAAGAAGGATGACGGTATCCGAGCCAGACGCTTCCCCCGTCAGGACGGTATCGTCAAGTCCATGGATCGTATACCCGGCTGGAACCGCGTTTCCATCGATGGCGTCGGCGACTGCCTGGCGGCACTGGAAGAGGTGCGTCAGGGCGGTGTTGAGAAGGTTTTCCTCGAGATGAATGCCTGCGAGGGCAGCTGTGTCAACGGTCCTGCCATCCGCAGCAATCGCTATGAGATTCGCATCCGCGGCACCGTTCGTGTCAATACCTATGCCGGCAACAACGATTTCGGCGTACAAAAGACCCGCGATATTGCCCGTGTCTTCGAACCTGCCCCCGTGGATCGAAAGATCCCCGAAGAAGCTGAGATCGAACGCCTGCTTGAAAAGATGGATAAGGGCACCGCTGAAACTGCGCTGAACTGCGGCTGCTGCGGTTATCCTACCTGTTACGAGATGGCTTCCGCGATCCTGCAGGGCAAAGCCGAGATGAACATGTGCCTGCCGTACCTGATGGCGCGTTCGGAGACGTTCTCCGGCATGATCGCCCGAAATATTCCCGGCGGACTGATCGTGGTGAGCGAATCGCTGGAGGTACAGCAGATGAACCGCGTGGCGCAGGAGCTGCTGGGCTGCACGGATCCCTCGGAGGCGATGGGCGAGGACATCGGAAACTACATGGATCCCACCAACATCATTGAGGTGCTGGGCACGGGCGTGAGCGTGCGCGGCGCGAGCACCTCGCGGCGCTGGGCGAAGAAGAGGTAGAGAAC
>JAKSPZ010000166.1 GCA_024404395.1 Clostridia bacterium
CTTCAACGGACATCACTGCATTCACTTCACCAACAGCCGTACCCACGGCACCAACAAGGTGTGCAACCTCCATCCGGCTGCCATCAAGCAGGCCGCACGCACGACGCTGTAAATCCAAACACAAAAGCACCGATCATATGATCGGTGCTTTTAATTATGCTTTGAATACTTTAGGGGGCTCGGTGACCTTCTCTGCGGGACGGAGTCTCAGGCCGTACCAGTCTACCGCAAGCCAGCGCTCGAACTTGTAGCCGCTGTCTGGAAGGCTTCCGAGGAAACTGAACCCCATGCGACTATGGAAGCGTTTACTGGCGTCGTTTTCGCCGGTGATCAAGCCGTACACATTGTGATATCCCAATTCACGCAGCGTGTCGATCAGCTTCTTGTAGAGCTCGGTGCCGATGCCTCTGCCGCGAACATCCATCCTCAGATAGACAGAGAGATCCACATCCCACTGGTATGCGCTGCGCTCAAAGGCTTTGGAGGCATAGGCATACCCGAGGATCTCCCCCGCTTCCTCATACACAAAGTAGGGATACACCGCCGCAATACTGCGGTAGCGCTCAATGAACGCCTCAAGGGTGGGCACGTCGTATTCAAAGGTGATCGTCGTCTCAAGGATATAAGGACGATAGATCTCAAGGATCGCAGGTACGTCCTTTTCAGTCGCAACACGGATCATAAACAGCCTCCTACAGAAAAAGGCGGACACGTATCAAACGCTCCGCCTTTGGAGTAATTCTTGAATCCATTATAAGCCATCCGACAATTGCGGAAAGCAAGTAACGGTTAAGATTACACCGTCTCAGAAATAAATCCCGCTCGAATCTTTTGTCTCCGTCATTGAATACAGGTCGATGCAGGTGTATAATACTCCCGTATCAAGGAGGAAGGCTTATGTGGATCTTGTTTGCTGTATGTTCCGCGCTGTTCGCGGGCCTCACTTCGATTCTTGCCAAAGTCGGTATCCGAAAGACCGATTCCAATGTCGCCACCGCCATTCGCACGATTATCGTGCTGATCTTCTCCTGGCTGATGGTCTTTATCGTCGGCTCTCAGTCCCAGCTGACGAGCATCGATTCCCGCTCTTTCCTTTTCCTCATCCTCTCGGGATTGGCCACAGGCGCCAGCTGGCTCTGCTACTTCCGTGCCCTCCAGATCGGCGACATCAACAAGGTCGTCCCCATCGATAAATCCAGTACCGTCCTGACCATCCTGCTGGCCGCCGTCCTTCTGGGCGAGACGCTGACCGTGGGGAAAGGCATCGGCGTGGTCCTCATCGCATTGGGCACCTTCCTGATGATCGAGAAAAAAGCCGTCACCGAATCCCATGGCGAAAAGCGCACCTGGTTCCTGTACGCCGTCGGTTCCGCCGTTTTCGCCTCCCTTACCGCCATCCTCGGGAAGATCGGTATCTCTGGCGTAGAATCCAACCTCGGCACCGCCGTCCGCACGGGCGTTGTGCTGATCATGGCGCTGGTCATGGTCGCAGTCAACGGCAAGCAGAAAGAACTCCTGTCCGTTCCCAAGCATGAGCTCACCTTCATCTGCCTGTCCGGACTGGCCACGGGCGGTTCCTGGCTCTGCTACTACAAAGCACTGCAGGACGGTCTCGCCGGCGTCGTCGTTCCCATCGACAAGCTCAGCATTCTGGTCACCATCACCTTCTCCTACTTTGTCTTCAAAGAGAAGCTCTCCAAGCGCGCCTTGATTGGTCTTGCCGCCATCGTCGCGCGCACGTTGCCCATGGTATTTGTCCGATAGAGTTGAATCTTAACAGGCATCCTGTTATAATAAACGCATACACAAAGGCAGTGTGAAATGAGTTTTCACAGTCGCTGCTTCAGAGAACCGTCGGTCGGTGCGAGACGGCGCAGCAGGTGAAAAACGGCCCTTCACACAATTGCCGCGTACAGGAAATGGTACGCCGGATGCCACCGTTACGGGCGATCGAGCGGGCCTCATACCGAGTATGAGGTCAATCAGGGTGGTACCGCGAACAGCATCTTTTCGTCCTTGAAGACAGAAGGTGCATTCTTTTTGGCAATAACAAATTGGAGGAAACAACCAATGAACATCTCTACCGCAAACGAACTGCGCAGTCTGTTCCTGAAGTTCTTCGAATCAAAGGGACACAAGATCATCCCCTCTGCGTCCGTCATTCCCGAGAATGACCCCACCGTCCTCTTCACCACCGCAGGCATGCATCCCCTGGTCCCCTACCTGATGGGTGAAAAGCATCCCATGGGCACCCGCCTCACCGACGTCCAGAAGTGCATCCGCACCGGCGACATCGATGACGTCGGCGATCCCAGCCACCTCACTTTCTTCGAAATGCTGGGCAACTGGTCTCTGGGCGATTACTTCAAAGAGAACATGATCCCCTGGAGCTGGGAGTTCCTCACCAGCCCCGAATGGCTCGGTCTGGACAAGGATCGCCTTGCTTTCACCGTCTTTGAAGGCGACGAAGACTGCCCCCGCGATGAAGAAGCCGCCAACCTGTGGCGCGCTCAGGGCGTGAAGGAAGAAAACCTCTTCTACCTGCCCAAGAAGCACAACTGGTGGGGCCCCGCCGGCATCACCGGTCCCTGCGGTCCCGACTCCGAGATGTTCATCATCAAGAATCAGCCCCCCTGCGGACCCGATTGCTCCCCCGCCTGCTCCTGCGGTCGTTACCTCGAGATCTGGAACGACGTTTTCATGCAGTATGAGAAGAAGGCCGACGGCACTTTCGTTCCGCTGAAGCAGAAGAACGTCGACACCGGTATGGGTCTTGAGCGTACCTTCTGTGTTCTGCAGGGCGCCAACACCGTTTACGAGACCGAGATCTTCGCGGGCATCATCGGCAAGATCGAAGAGCTGTCCGGCAAGAAGTACGGCGAAGATGAGGAGACCAACCGCGCCATCCGCATCATCTCCGACCACATGCGTACTTCCACCTTCATCATCGGCGACGACCGTGGTGTTACCCCCTCTAACGTTGACCAGGGTTACGTCCTCCGCCGCCTGATCCGTCGTGCTGTCCGTCACGGCATGTCTCTGGGTATGCCCGAAGGCTTCACCTGCGAGATTGCTTCCGTCATCATCAACCAGTACAAGGACAACTATCCCGAGCTGGAGCGCAACGGCGCACACATCCTTGAGCAGCTGAAGCTGGAAGAGGATCGTTTCCAGCGCACCCTGAAGAAGGGCATGGCTGAGTTTGAAAAGGTCGTCGGCAACATGACCCGCCGCAAGGCCGCCTTCGAAGCCCTCAAGGCCAACAAGACCGACGAGGAGACCGTCAAGGCCGTTCTGAAGACTCTGCCCCCGTCGCCTGAAAACATGCCCACCATCGAAGCCATCAAGGCAGGCACCATCGAAGACAGCGCCATCGATGCCATCATCGCAGGCTGCATGATCATGGACGGTCGCTCCTCCTTCAAGCTCTACGATACCTTCGGCTTCCCCATCGAGATCACCAGCGAGATGGCCAAGGAAAAGGGCGTCGAGATCGACATGGACGGCTTCAACGAGCGCTTCAAGAAGCATCAGGAGACCAGCCACGCCGG
>JAKSPZ010000167.1 GCA_024404395.1 Clostridia bacterium
CGATTCACGAAGGATCGCAGCTTTCTTGTTGGCTTACTTCTGGAAGTAGACGACGGCGATGGCGCCGGGGCCGATATGGGTACCGATGGTACCGCCGATGGTTTTGATGGGCAGGGAATCGACTTTGCCTTCCCACAGAACGGCAGAATCTGTGATGCACTTTTGGAGCAACTTGTCGGAGAAACCGGAGTAGGCAAGTGCCAAAGGTTTGCTGTAGTCGATACCGGTGGTCTTGTTGACTTCCTCCATCAGAAGGTTGTTGCCGTTCTTGGAACCACGCGCTTTGCCAAGCAGGCAAACGGCGCCGTCACGGATGCAGATGACGGGCTTGATGCCCAACAGTCCGCCGACGAAAGCTGCGGAGCTCGAGAGGCGACCGCCCTTCTTCAGATACTCGAGGGTATCGAGCAGTGCGATAAGGCGGATATTCTTCTTCTCGGCATCCAGCGTCGTGGCGATTTCGGCAGCGCTCATACCTGCGTCAGCCAGCTGCAGACCGCGCTCGATAAGAATCTGTTCGCCGACGGTGGCGTTTTCGCTGTCGACGACGTAAACCTTATCGCCAAAGCTCTCGGCGGCGATGCATGCGCTCTGCCAGGTGCCCGAGAGGCGGGAAGAAAGGGTCACACAGATGACTTCTTCGCCATTATCGACGGCTTCCTTGAAAGCTTCCTCGAAGTCAACAGGCGTGATCATGCTGGTGCTGGGAAGTGTGCCGCTTTCGACGAGGAGCTCAAAGAACTTCTCATGGGTGAGATTGACACCGTCAAGATAGGTGGTATCGCCGAAAGTGACCGACATGGGAATGACGGTGATCTCGGGACGATGGGGCTTCACAAAATCCGATGCGGAATCGGTGATAAATCTGATAGACATGAGTACCTCCGAAGAATCATATGACACAATGATCATTGTGATGGTAACACATCAAAAGTTACATTTCAAGGTTATAAACTGTTAATGTTGAGGAATCAACAAAAAGGAGATTGCATGAAGATCTATGTTGACGCCGACGCGTGTCCTGTTGTAGGTATCGTTGAGCAGATCGCGAGCGCATATGGGATACCTGTAATGCTGCTGTGCGACACAAATCATGTACTGTTTTCTGACTATTCTGAGGTCGTCGTGATCGGCGCAGGACCCGATGCGGTGGACTTTGCGCTTGTGAACCGGTGTGGGGCAGGGGACATCGTCGTTACTCAGGATTACGGCGTCGCTGCGATGGCACTTGGAAAAGGTGCAAGTGTCATTCATCAATCGGGCTCTGAGTACACCTCAGACAACATCGATCGTCTGCTGATGATGCGGCACGAAAACATGCGTCTGCGCCGTTCGAACGGCAAGGCGCATTTGAAAGGTCCGAAGAAGCGTACAGCGGAGGATGATCGGCGTTTTGCAGAAAAACTAAAGGAGATTATTGAACGTCAGACAGTGTAATGTGTGGTTAATAGTACAAGTAAAGTAGGTTATTGTGCAATTACAACGGTAAACAGTTATGCTAAAATATTATCGTGAGGTTATGAAACCTCTGCTGCGAATCTAACCTCCGTTATGCGGAGGTGAGAAATATAAGGAGGAAGAAAAATGAAGTACACTCGTGTTTTGGCATTGCTGGTTGCACTGTTGCTGGTTGTCGCGATGGTTCCTGCAATGGCAGAAGAGACCATCACCCTGACCTGGGTCGGCGCAGGCTGGGCTCAGAACGACAAGGCAGCCCGCTGTATTGCAAAGTGGGAAGAACTGCATCCCAACATCAAGGTCGAGTACATCGATCAGGGCTCCCTGGTTGATACCGCTTACCTGGTCAATCTGGACACCATGATTTCCAGCGGCGAAGTCATCGACGTGACCTACCTGGGCTACACCGATGTTTACAGCCGTGTCATGAACGGCGGCGCACTGCCGCTGGATGAGTACATCGCAGCTGCAGGCGATGATTACGATGCCCTCTATGGCTCCGTTTCCACCGCAATGCTGGACTACGAAGGCTCCATCTACGGCGTTCCCTACTCCGGCAACACCTTCAAGGTCTTCTACAACAAGACCATGGTCGAAGCAGCAGGCATCGAGATCCCCGAGACCTGGACCATCGAAGAGTTCACCGAGATCGCTCAGCAGCTGAATGATCCCGAGAACGGCGTCTATGGCGTTTGCTTCCCCTACGGCTGGACCGATATCATCCATGCCCCCGCAATGACCGCAGGCTGGTCCATGGTCAAGTATGACGAAGCCGGCAATGTTGTTCCCAACTTTGACGACGAGATCTTCAAGACCTGCATGACCTGGGCAAAGGACCTCGCTTCCGAATACGGCGTCTGCCCCGACATCGCCACCCTGGAAGCCGAATCCATCAACCGCCGCCAGACTCTGGTTACCGGCCGTTCCGCAATGATCGTTGACGGTCCTTACACCCTCGTTTGGCTGCAGAACTACATGTTCAACGATCCCGGCGAAGGCCCCATCGACTTCGAACTGGGTGTTGCTAACCTGCCCTACATCACCGAAGAAGCTGCAGAGATCTCCTACAACACTCTGGTCGGCGCCTTCTACATCCCCAAGACTGCAAAGTATCCTGCTGAAGCTTACGAGTTCGCAAAGTTTGTTTGCAACGAGTGCCCCCAGGAGAGCGCTTGCTACATGCCCATGTACCTGGATGCCGATATGGAAGCAGCTACCACCGCTTTCACCGATTACATCGATGCTAACGGCGAAGTCCATACCGAGATCTACCCCGTCGAGACCGCAGTTGCCGCAGTTGCCACTCCTTATGAGTCCCACATCGGCCACTATGGTTACGATCCGTCCCTTGCTCCCTACAACTCTCTGATGGCCACCCTGCTCGACGAGCAGTACAAGCTCTACCTGAACGGCGAGATGGACCTCGAGGATTGGGTTGCAATGATGCAGGAACTCGGCGCAGCCGAAATCGCCAACGCAAACTAATCGTTTAGCTCTATGTGCGCCGCGTTCCTCTCGGAATGCGGCGCATTCCGCAGAATCGTGTCTTTTCAATGCCTAAAAGGAAGTGTTCCCGGATGAAGAATCAAAAGCCCGGCATGGGCCTCTCCACCAAGTCCAAGGATAATCTGGCGGGCTATCTGTTTATCGGCCCCAGTCTGATCGGCTTCCTTGTCTTCACGCTCTTTGGCGTGGTCTTCTCCTTCACCATGGCGTTTACGGACTGGAACCTGATGAAGGGATTTGAACATGCAAATTTCGTAGGCCTGGCGAATATCAGGTCTATGTTCAATGATATTTATCTTAAGGCTTGTCTCCGCAACAACGCGCTGCTGCTGCTCGTCGTTCCGATCATGCTGTTCCTTGCAGCGGTGATGGCGACGCTGATGAACCGTGCGATCTACGGTCGCGGCGGTGCCCGCGCACTGTACTTCATGCCTTACGTTACCAACATCGTCGCCATCGCGACGGTGTGGCGCGCGCTGTTCCACAAATCCAAAGGCCCCATCAACGTATTGCTGCAGAGCCTCGGCGTTGCCGAATCCGCACTGCCTGGTTGGCTGTCCAGTACGAAGTGGGCG
>JAKSPZ010000168.1 GCA_024404395.1 Clostridia bacterium
GATAGACGGGGGAGATGGACTTCAGCGTCTGGAGAGTAGACAGCTTACGTGTGCTACAGTTCAAATTTCTGCATGAACTCGGCGAGCGCCTTGACGCCTTCCACGGGCATGGCGTTGTAGATGCTGGCGCGGATACCGCCGACGAGACGGTGACCCTTCAGGTTGACCATGCCCAGAGCCGCGGCTTCCTTGACGAAGAGCGCATCGGTATCGGGGTCGGGGGTGGTGAAGGTCACGTTCATGCGGCTGCGGGAGTTCTTCTCAACGGGGGCGCGATAGAAGCTGCTGTTGTCCAGCAGATCATACAGGATGGCGCTCTTTTCGATGTTGACCTTTTCGATGGCTGCAACACCGCCCTGATCCTCTAGCCACTTCATGCAGAGACCTGCCATGTAGATGGCGTAGGTGGGGGGCGTGTTCATCATGGAGCCCTTGTCGGTCATGACGGTCCAGTCGAAGACCTTGGGGCAGGTAGCCTGAGCATGACCGAGGAGATCCTTGCGGACGATGACGATGGTCAGACCTGCGGGACCGACGTTCTTCTGAGCACCGGCATAGATGACGCCGATACGGTTGACATCATAGACCTCGGACAGGATGTTGGAGGACATATCGGCGACCAGAGGGACGTTGCCGGTCTCGGGCAGCGTGGCATAGCGGGTGCCGAAAATGGTGTTGTTGGTGGTGATATAGAGATAATCCGCGTTGGGATCGAAATCGGCGGTGTTCCAGACGGGAATGTGGGAATAGTTGTCCTCGCGGGAGGAAGCAACGCAGCGGACGTTGCCGTACTTCTTCGCCTCGCCGTATGCGATGTGGGCGAAGTTGCCGCTGTCGATATAATCTGCAGAAGTCTTCAGCAGATTCATGGGAATGGCGGCAAACTGACCGGTTGCGCCACCCTGCAGGAACAGAACGGAATAGGTTTCGGGGATGTTCATCAGGCGACGCAGGACAGCTTCGGTCTCGTCGAAGATAGCCTGATAAGCCTTGGAGCGATGGCTCATCTCCATAACGGACATGCCGGTGTTGTTGTAATTCAGCATCTCGGCGGCAGCCTTCTCGAGGACGGCCTGTGGCATAACGGAGGGGCCGGCAGCAAAGTTGTAAACGCGATTCATAAATACTCGCCTCCTATGATTGCCATTATAAACGCTTTAGCATGCTATTGCGCGAAATTTGGGTTAAATGTTATACAATCCCCCCCTTTTTTTCTGTTTTTGTTTATGTTATACTGTACAAGTGAAGTTGTGTAATGATGCGTTACTGTGCATCGGAGACAGTTCCGAAAACAGACGTATCGGCAGAATGATTTGGAGGAAACAACGATGAGCATCAATCTTGCGTCTTATATCGATCATACCCTTCTGAAGCCCGAGGCATCCAAGGCTCAGATCCTGAAGATCTGTGACGAAGCGAAGCAGTATCATTTCGCTTCCGTCTGCGTCAATCCTTCCCGCATCGCCCTTGTGGCGGAAGCGCTGAAGGGCACCGGCGTCACGCCCTGCTGCGTCGTCGGTTTCCCTCTCGGTGCCATTCCCTCCGAGAGCAAGGCCGCTGAGACCGCCGTTGCCGTGAAGAACGGCGCGGGCGAGATCGACATGGTCATCAACGTCGGCGCTGCCAAGGATGGCGATTGGGATTTCGTTGAGAGCGACATCGCCGCCGTCAAGGCAGCCTGCGGTGAAGCCAAGCTGAAGGTCATCATCGAGACCTGCCTGCTGACCGATGAAGAGAAGGTCAAGGCCTGCATTGCTGCCAAGAACGCCAAGGCGGACTTCGTCAAGACTTCCACCGGCTTCTCCAAGGCGGGCGCGACTGTCGCAGACGTCAAGCTGATGCGTGAGACCGTGGGTCCCGACATGGGCGTCAAAGCTGCGGGCGGCATCCACAATCGTGAAGAAGCACTGGCGATGATCGAAGCCGGCGCCAGCCGTCTGGGCGCAAGCAGCGGCATTGCAATCGTTGAAGGATAAATTGGAGGATATACGAACATGAATGATACCATCCGCACCGCCATTGAGAGCGGCAAGGCTGTTCTGGGCATCGAGCTGGGTTCCACCCGCATCAAGGCCGTTCTGATCGACGAAGCACACAATCCCATCGCTTCCGGCAATCATGATTGGGAGAACAAGCTGGAGAATAACATCTGGACCTACAGCATGGAAGATGTCTGGACCGGCGTTGCCCACGCATATGCCGAACTGAAGGCAGCTGTCAAGGCTGAGTACGGCGTGACCCTCAAGCGCTTCGCCGCTATCGGTTTCAGCGCCATGATGCACGGCTATCTGCCCTTCGACAAGGACGGCAACCAGCTGGCGGGCTTCCGCACCTGGCGCAACACCATCACCGGTGCCGCTGCCGCAGAGCTGACCGAGCTCTTTGATTTCAACATTCCTCAGCGCTGGAGCATTGCCCACCTTCGTCAGGCGATGCTGAACGGCGAGGATCATGTGCCTCAGATCGACTTCATCACCACCCTTGCAGGCTACATCCACTGGAAGCTGACCGGCAAGAAGGTCATGGGTGTTGGCGAAGCTTCGGGCATGTTCCCCATTGACAGCACGACCAATGATTACGATGCATCTATGGTTGCAAAGTTCAACGCGCTAATCGCGAAGGACAACGTTGCCTGGAAGCTGCCCGACATCCTGCCCGAGGTCCTCGTCGCGGGCGCACCCGCAGGCGAACTGACTGCGGAAGGCGCCAAGCTGCTGGACGTTGAAGGCGATCTGGAAGCAGGCATTCCGATGTGTCCTCCCGAGGGTGACGCGGGCACCGGCATGGTCGCCACCAACAGCGTCGCGGTCCGCACCGGCAATACCTCCGCAGGTACCTCCGTTTTTGCCATGATCGTTCTGGAGAAGGCACTGAAGAAGGTCCACGAGGAGATCGACATGGTCACCACCCCCGCAGGTATGCCTGTCGCCATGGTGCATTGCAACAACTGCACTTCCGACCTGAATGCCTGGGTTGGCCTCTTTGACGAGTACGCCAAGATGATCGGTGTGAAGCAGACCCCCGACGAGCTCTACGGTGCCCTCTATCGCAAGGCACTGGAAGCTGATGAGGACTGCGGCGGCCTGCTGGCTTATAACTACTTCAGCGGCGAGCACATCACCGGCATGAACGAGGGCCGTCCTCTGTTCGTCCGCACGCCCGACAGCCGTTTCACCCTTGCCAACTTCATGCGCACCAATCTGTTCGCGGCACTGAGTGTTCTGAAGATCGGTCTGAACATCCTCATCAACGAGGAGCAGGTGACCATCGACCGCATGTTCGGTCACGGCGGTCTGTTCAAGACCAAGGGCGTCGGTCAGCGGATCATGGCAGCTGCCATTCAGGCACCTGTTTCCGTCATGTCCACCGCAGGTGAAGGCGGTGCTTGGGGTATCGCACTGCTGGCAGCCTACATGCAGAACAAGGAAGCCGGTGAGACGCTGGATCATTACCTGTCCGCGAAGGTGTTCGGCGGCAACTGCGGCGAGACCGTCGAGCCTGATGATGAGACCGTTGCAGCC
>JAKSPZ010000169.1 GCA_024404395.1 Clostridia bacterium
ATATGCTGGCGGGCGGCGTTATGGTACAGCGGTTCGGTGGTCTGGTGCGGGGCATCGATGTTCCGCTGGCTGTGGGTTTCAGGGCGGTATCCAGTTATGGGAGCCGCGCCAAGTCTTCCGGTGAAGTCGAGATCCGCAAGGACCTGTCCTGCTCCATCGAAAACAAGCATGTCATCATCGTTGAGGACATCGTGGACTCCGGTTTCACGCTCACTTACCTCACTCGTATGCTGGCTTCCCGCGGCGCCAAGTCTATCAAGCTGGCGACCCTGCTGGACAAGCCCAGCCGCCGTGCACCCGGCATCACCCTGAAGTCCGATTATTCCGGCTTTGAAGTCGGTGATGAATTCGTCGTCGGTTATGGCCTCGATTATGCCGAGCAGTATCGCAATCTGCCCTATATCGGCATTCTGAAGCCTGAAGTATACACCAAATAAAGGAGAAATATCTTGAATAAAAAAGCACCCCGCAGGATCCACGCAACACCGTTGATCTACCTTCTGATGCTTGCGATCATCCTGTTCATGGTCTACTCCCTGAGTTCGCCCGTTGATCGACAAGGGGTGACCTTGAGTTACTCGGAATTGCTGGAATGGGTGGAGAACGATCTGAACGCGGATCGCGGCTTGACTGCCGACGCGAGCAAGACCATCGACAGCATCATCATTCAGGGAACCACGCTGAGAGGACGCATCGAGGACAGCACGATCTCCGATACGGATTTCGGTCCTTCCTATGATTTTGAGTGCGTTATTCCCGGAAGCGAACGCTTCTATGCGGATGTCAATGCCATCTACAGCGCCGCTCTGGACCGTGCGGTGAGCCCCACGGAATACGCTTTCACCGTCACCACGAAGCTGCCTGCGGGCGCGCCCTGGTGGGAAGAGTGGCTTCCGCTCATCGTGACATTCATCCTCTTTGCGGGCTTCTGGTATTTCATGATGCGCCGTCAGGCCGGTGCCAACAGCGGCATGGCCAATTTCGGCAAGTCCCGTGCCCGTCTGTCCGATCCTTCCGCCAATAAGGTGACTTTTGCCGATGTTGCCGGTGCGGACGAGGAAAAGGAAGAGCTTCAGGAAGTTGTTGATTTCCTGAAGAATCCCGCAAAGTACACCAAGCTTGGTGCAAAGATCCCCACGGGTATGCTGCTCGTGGGACCTCCCGGAACGGGTAAGACGCTGCTTGCACGTGCGGTCGCAGGTGAAGCAGGCGTCAGATTCTTCACGATCTCCGGTTCCGATTTCGTCGAGATGTTCGTCGGTGTCGGCGCTTCCCGTGTCCGCGATCTGTTTGATCAGGCCAAGAAGAATGCTCCCGCCATCGTTTTCATCGATGAGATCGACGCAGTCGGTCGCCAGCGCGGCGCCGGTCTGGGCGGCGGTCATGATGAACGCGAACAGACTCTCAACCAGCTGCTGGTCGAGATGGATGGCTTCACCCGCAATCAGGGCGTTATCGTCATGGCGGCGACCAACCGCCCCGACATTCTTGACCCCGCCTTGCTGCGTCCCGGTCGCTTCGACAGACGCATCACGGTCCGTTATCCCGACGTGAAGGGCCGCGAAGCGATCCTCGCCGTCCATGCGCGCAACAAACCGCTGGCGGAAGATGTCGATCTGAGCATCCTCGCCAAGCGTACGCCTTACTTTACCGGTGCGGACCTCATGAACATCCTGAACGAGGCAGCCCTTCTGGCCGCCCGTCGGAACAATGAGACCATCAGCATGGCGGTCATCGAAGAGGCGATCACCCGCGTCATGGCAGGTCCCGAAAAGAAGTCCAAGCTCATCACCGATGCGGACCGCAAACTGGTAGCTTACCATGAGGGCGGTCATGCCATCGTCGCTTACTATATCCCCGAGTGCGACAAGGTGCATGAGATCACCACCATTCCCCGTGGACAGGCAGGCGGCTACACCATGTACCTGCCTCAGGAGGAGTTCCATTACGTGACGACCGCGCGTCTCCGTGCTCAGATGGCGAGCGCCATGGGCGGACGTGTGGCGGAAGCCATCGTATTCGGCGACATCTCCACCGGTGCCTCCTCCGACATCAAGCACGCTACGGAGATCGCTCGCAGCATGGTCACGGAATACGGCATGAGCGCGAAGGTAGGCCCTGTCTATCTCGGCGGTGAGCACGAAGTGTTCCTCGGCAAGTCCTTCAGCCAGCAGAATTCCGGTTTCTCCGAGACGGTAAATACCGATATCGATTCCGAGGTGCATGGCCTTCTTTCAGAAGCCTATGCCCGCGCAGAGCAGATTCTGACCGAGCATCGCGACCAGCTGGATGGTCTTGCGACGCTTCTGATCGAGCGGGAGAAGCTGGATGCCGAAGCCTTTGATGCATTCATGAAAGGTGAGACAACCGAAGAGTAATCTATGACGACGTTTCGCAACAGCGAAGCGTCGTTTTCATAGTCTTCATTTTTATTTTACGCTCGCATTTCTTCAATTCTAATGACGTATGCTATGGAATGTGCTATACTTACAGGGTAACACCAGATTATACACGCATTTGCGGTGGAGATAGAGATGCAGAACAGACATACGTCAACGCGCAGAACCTCTGCTTCTCCGACAGCCGGCAGAAAGGGTACTCCCGGACAGAGACGTACGAGTCCTGCGGGAAGCCGTCCTGCTTCAAACGGTCGATACACGGGTGAACGTGTGCGGCAGGGGAGCAGACTGCGGCGAACAGGAACGACAGCCACAGCCGCTGTCCCCTTGTGAGGTGGTAGCGCGTACAGCAGAGCCACGCGATGGCCTCCACCTGTATGTCGATGTCCATCGCCTTTGAGCTGTCGGCGTGGTACTTGAGGTAGTCCGCTATTCTGTCCATTCCATTGCCTTCCTTACGAAGAACCGCACCAACCTGTCTTGGTCGGCGGGCGTGTTGTTCCACGCCGTGCGGATGCCCAGCTTGCGCCGCAGGTTGTCCACCTTGGTGCGCTTCGACTGGAGGAACGTGTCCGTCTGTCCGCATCCGTTCGCGGCACGCTGTCTGCGCCGCTGGTCGAGGACGCGCTGGTACGCCTCGACGATGAACGCCTCCGCCCGCGTCTCGCGGAGGAAGCGTTCGCAGAACAGGCGGTCGCCTTCCACGAAGACCACCGCCCTGTGGCCGCCACGCTCAAGCCCGGCCACGTAGTCCAAAGCGTCGTCGATGACGCACATGGAGAGCCCATCGGTTCCCTCAAAGGCGCGTCCGTCGAACACCCCAATCATCTTGTAGGGGCCGCACTCCACTCCACGGCACAGGCCGTGCTTGAATGCGGTCGCGTGGCTAAAGAGCTCGCCCCGGATGCGGCGGAAAAGAGTGGATTTTCCGCTCGCCGGGACGCCTCCAAGATAGATTGTCTTCGCGTTCATTTAGGAAATGACTTACTTGGCCTTGGCCGCTTCCATGATTTCCTCGATGGTGTACACCACCTTGTCGGGCACGAAGCCGAGGAACGGCTGGAGCTCCTTGCGCTGGGCCGG
>JAKSPZ010000017.1 GCA_024404395.1 Clostridia bacterium
CAGCCCCACGGGTTCCATGCATCTGGGCAACCTGCGCACCGCGCTTTACACCTATCTTTACGCCCGCGCCAATAAGGGTCGCTTCATCCTGCGCATCGAAGATACCGACCAGGAACGCGAAGTGGAAGGCGCCGTTGACGTTATCTACAAGTCCCTGAAGACCGCAGGTCTGTCCCACGACGAAGGTCCCGACCTCGGCGGCGACTACGGTCCCTACGTTCAGTCCGAACGCAAAAAGATGTACCTGCCCTATGCCAAGCGGCTGATCGAAAAGGGTCATGCCTACTACTGCTTCTGCACCAAGGAGCGCCTCGATGCCGCCCGTGCCGAAGCCGAAGCCAAGGGCGAGACTTTCAAGTACGACAAGCACTGCCTGCACCTCACCAAGGAAGAGATCCAGGCCAAGCTGGATGCGGGTGTTCCCTACGTCATCCGTCAGAACATCCCCACCACCGGCAAGGCCGGTTTTGACGACGTGATCTACGGTCGCGTGGAAGTGGATTGCGACACCCTGGACGACAACGTCCTCATCAAGGCCGACGGTCTGCCCACCTACAACTTTGCCAACGTCATCGATGACCACACCATGGCCATCTCTCACGTCATGCGCGGCAACGAGTACCTGTCCTCCGCTCCCAAGTACAATCTGCTGTACGAGGGCTTTGGCTGGGAGCCGCCGCTGTACGTCCATCTGACCCCCGTTATGTGCAAGGACTTCCAGAAGGATGCCGACGGCAACCCCGTTCTGGATGAGGCCGGCAACAAGATCGAGATCACCCGCAAGATGTCCAAGCGCAAGGGCGACCCGTCCTTCGAGGATCTGCTGGCTCAGGGCTATCTGGTCGATGCCGTCATCAACTACCTTGTTCTGCTGGGCTGGTCTCCCCGCGGCGAGCGCGAGTTCTTCACCCTCAGCGAGCTGGAAGAGGTCTTCGATCTGGAAGGTCTGTCCAAGTCTCCCTCTGCCTTCGACATGCAGAAGATGAACTGGTTCAACGCCGAGTACATCCGTAAGCTCACCCCCGAGAAGTATCTTGAGATCGCAACGCCCTGGCTGGAGAAGGTCCTCGATCCCGCCAAGTTCGACTTCAAGCGTCTGGGCGAGCTCCTGCAGGCCCGTACCGAGGTCTTCAACCAGCTGCCCGACATGGTGGATTTCCTGAACACCCTGCCCGAGTTCGGCGCCGATCTGTACACCAACAAGAAGCAGAAGTCCACGCCCGAATCCGCCCGCAAGGCACTGGAGATCGTCCGTCCCATCCTCGAGGGCATCGAGAACTGGACCGAGACCGAGCTCCACGACCGCGTCATGGAAGCCATCCCCGCCACCGGCATGAAGAACGGTCAGATGCTCTGGCCTTTCCGCATCGCCATCTCCGGCAAGATGTCCACCCCCGGCGGCGCCTTCGAGATCGCCTATCTCCTTGGCAAGGAAGAGACCCTGCGCCGCATCGATCTCGCCCTCACCGACGGCAAGATCTGATCCCAAAACCTGTTGCGCCCGCATGCATTCAATGTATGCGGGCGTTTTGATTGCATTGTAACAACAGTTCGAAATTTGCCCCATATTCATTGACAAGCCCCGGTATTGCGTATATGATGATAACATACGCAAGTCATCATACGGAGGGATAACCATGCAGAAAGGCTATAAGCGCAAGGCCAAGGGAATGGCTGTGCTTCGCTGCATTCTGGGCCTGTTTATTATTATCATCGTTGTGCTTGTCATGTGCTTTGTTCTGAAGCTGGACTACTCTGACAAGCTTGATCCCGAGACCGAGGTTCGCGCCTATGTGGAAGTTCAAGCCACGCCCGAACCCACCGCCGATCCCGCTGCGCCCGTCGTTGTAGAGGATGGTACCGCGCCGACCCCGACGCCCACCCCCACCGCGACTCCCGCGCCCACGGCTGTTCCGACCCCCACGCCGGAACCCACGCCCGAACCCACGATCATCCCTGCTGAGCTCTATGCTCAGGCACAGCCGGTCAGCCTGCCCGCAGTCTCCGATCTGCCTGCCGAGCTCGCCATCACTTCCAGCTATGTGTCCTCGCCCGATGACAACAAGGTCATGGTACTGCAGGGTTACGCCTATGCCAACATCGAAGGCTTCGACGGCGAACAGGCGACCATCTATCTGGTCATCCAGAACAGCACCGGCGTGAGCATGGCGACCACCGTCCGCCGCAGCATCGGTCTGACCGGTCTGTCTCACGAAGGCGCACTGTGCAACAATGCCGCCTCCACCGATTTTGAGGTCGTCATCAATGCCGGCGCATTCCCGGACGACATCTACACGCTGGGCATCGCCATTCAGGTCGGCACCATCACCCAGTACTTCCCCCTGCCCGAAGGTTCTTCCTTCACCGTGCTGAACGGCTCCGTCATCACCCCCGTTGCAGTCACCGCAGGCGCCAAGTAATCAAAGATCTCAACACCCCGCAGAACGCATTCTGCGGGGTGTTTTATTGGTTGCAGCATCTCAAATGATAAAACCCATGTTGTCCGTAACGCAGCGTAATACGCCCATTTGAGACGCATATTAAAGACCCGCAGTCTGCACTGCGGGTCTTTGGTTTGTGTGTTTATCCGATAACCGCCAGAACGGCGAATCCTGCGATCGCCACCAGTGTGGAGACGGACAGCACCGACGATACGTACACGCGCTGATCGGGATCGTCCGCGAAGACAGGCAGTACGAAGGGCGGGGGCAGGATGAACATGACGTTGATCGCCATGGTGAGGGAAGTGTCGTGGAACAGCAGCTGGATGAGGGCGATCAGTGCCGTGCGCAGGATCATCATGATGACGAAACGCACCGCCACCGCCTTGCAGGTCGGGAGCCACGGAATGTCCTTCAGCACCAGATCGTAACCGATGGTGAGCAGGATGACAGCGCCCGTAGGAGCCGCAATGAAGTCGGTACAAGCCGTGAAGACTGCCGCAATGCCGGCCTTCTCCATGAGCCCGTAGAGACCCGTAGCACCGATCAGAACGCCCGCGACGATGGCGATGATGATAGGCGAAGTCAGCATATCCTTGATCAGGGCGCCTGCGTCAGCCTTGGTGTTGCCGCTCATGGCGACGAGGATCTTGTAGACGGTGAATACGAAGAGCACCTGACCCAGATCGATGATGGCAAAGGACGCAGTGTTCTCGCTGCCGCACAGCATGGCGAACAGCGCATAACCCAGCATGCCCGCTTCAAAGCCCGTGGTCAGGAAGGGCAGAAAGCGCGAATTGATGCGCAGCACCTTGCCTGCGACCTTGCCCAGCGCCCAGGCGATCAGGCAGATGGCGAACACCATCAGCGGGATCACGACGTCCCGCAGGGTATACTTGGTGGTTGCGAAAGAACCGATCAGGACTGCGGGCAGGGTGATGTTGACAACAACCTTCTTCAGCTGATCGATACCGTCGCGAGTCAGGATGGCTTTGCTGCGGCAGATCATACCGATCACCAGCATCAGCATGACCGGAAGGACCGTGCGCAGCGTCTCAAGCGCATTTGACAAAGTTATCACTCCTAATATGTGCTTGTTATATTTTATCCGTCGCATGTAAAACTGTCAACAAAACAGGCTGCCGAAATCGGCAGCCTGCTGATAAATAACCTATCGATTACTTGCTTGCGTTCTTACGAGCGGCAACCTTGGAGGTCCAGCTTGCCCAGACCTGACCGGACAGCATGACGGAGGAATAGGTACCTGCCAGCATACCGATGATCAGCGGGAAGGCGAACTCGCGGATGGAGGTGACGCCGAAGATGTACAGGCAGACCAGCGTGATCAAGGTGGTCAGCGTGGTGTTGATGGTACGTGCCAGAGTTTCGCTGACAGAGACCTCAACGACCTCGGTGCGGCTCTTCTGAGTCATGCCGGGACGACGCAGGTTCTCACGGATACGGTCGAAGATGATGATCGTATTGTTGATGGAGTAACCGACGATGGTCAGGATAGCGGCGATGAAGGGAGAGTTGATCTGGAACAGACCGCGGAAGAAGACCATGAATGCGCACATGACCAGAACGTCGTGGGCCAGTCCGAACAGAGCGGCCAGACCGGAGAACAGGTCAAAGCGGATGGCGATGTAGATCAGCATGCAGGCGAAAGCGATCAGGAGCGCCTTGACTGCGTTGGAGATCAGATCGCGACCGGCAATGGCGGAAACGTGGTCAATGGAGATGAAGTGGAAGTTGGGGTACTTGGCGCTCATCTCGCGCTCCAGCACGCTGCGGACTTCGCTGGTGACGTCGTCCAGATCGACGAGGATCTGCAGCTGGGTTGCGGGCTCTGCGGGAACCTCTTCAACGACTTCTTCAGCTTCTTCGGCTTCCTCAGCTTCGCCTTCGGGCTCGGTCTCTTCGACCTCAACGACCTCGGCAGCGGGAGCGATGGCGCTGAACTCGATGTTGTTGATGGAGTAGCCGCCCTCTGCCAGAGCAGCGTTGACAGCGGCTTCGGCAGCTGCGAGATCGAACTCGCCGCCCATGTCGAAGACGATGCGGTAGCCGCCGGTGAAGTCGGTGTTGTAACCGCCGTTGGTGACGGACAGGTAGGTCAGCTGTTCGTAGGACAGCTCGGTGCCTTCAACGGCGTCAACGATGCAGGCTTCCATGTTGGCTGCTTCGTCAACCAGCATGAGGCGGATCTGCAGGTCGGTGTTGCCATCGTCCTTGATGCCGGACTTGTCCAGGTTGAGCATGGGAGCGGGACCTTCGGCTGCTTCCTCGGCGACCTCTTCGGTCTCCTCGGCGGCCTCGTTTTCGCTCTGCAGTGCGACGGATGCATCGCTGGGAGCCAGCTTGTTGACCTGAGCGTTGCCGTAGTCGACAGACTCAAGGATCATGGTGACATCATCGATATCGAAGCTCTCGCCGACGGAGTACTCCAGAATGGAGCCGCCGGTGAAGTCAACGCCCAGATTCAGGCCGACGCCCGCGATCTGCATGATGATGGCAATGACGACCAGTGCGCAGGAGATACCCAGGAAAAGGCGGGTATTACCGGTAAATCTGTTCTTATTCATGGTGTACCCTCCTTAGCGCGTATACGCACCCTTGCCGGTAATGCCAAGATTGCAGATGGCCTTCAGCAGAGAGCGCGTCACGATGACGGCGGTAAACAGGGATGCGATGACGGAGATCATCAGCGTGGTGGCGAAGCCCTTGATCGTACCGGTGCCGAAGATCATCAGCACGACGGCAGCAATGAGGGTGGTAACGTTGGCGTCGATGACCGCGCGGCCTGCGTTGCGGAAGCCGAACTTAACGGCGGCAGCGGGGGTACGGCCGGCCTTGAGCTCTTCACGGAAGCGCTCGAAGATGATGACGTTGGCGTCGACCGCCATACCGATACCGAGCAGGATACCGGCGACGCCCTGGAGGGTCAGCTGGATGCCGGTGATCGCGAGGGTATAGAAGACGATCAGGATGTAGATGCACAGAGCCATGCTTGCGGCCACACCGGGCATACGGTAGACGACCAGCATGAAGAGGATGATCAGGATCAGACCGACCAGACCTGCAATCAGAGCGCCGTTGATGGCCTCGATACCGAGGGTAGCGGAGATTGCGCGGGTCTCGACTTCGGCGATGTCCATGGGCAGTGCGCCGGAACGGAGCAGCATGCACAGGTCGGAAGCCCACTGATAGGATTCTTCGGTGGAGCTTTCGTTGCCGGAGATGATGCCTTCGCCGCCGGTGATGGGCTCATTGACGCGGGGAGCGGAGATCAGATCGCCGTCCAGATAGATGGAGATGGCCTGACCGACGAAGGTGCGGGTCGCGTCCGCGAACTTCTTGGTGCCCTCTGCGGAAAGCTTGAAGCTGACGCCGACTTCCGTCTGAGTGCTGTCGGTATAGGTCATGCCGCAGGACTCAATGTCCTTACCTTCGATAACGACCTCACCGTTGGGGTCGATGAACTCGAGGTGTGCGGGGGTACCGATGATGGCCACGACCTGCTCGTGATCGTCAACACCGGGAATCTCGACACGGATGCGGTCCGCGCCCTGACGTGCAACGTTGGCCTCGGTGAAGCCCGCATTGGTCAGACGGGTGCGCAGTGCGGAGACGGTGCCTTCCATAAGGCTGTCAAAGTCCTCGATGGTGGTGTCGGTCGCGATGTATTCAGTCGCGATACCGCCCTGAAGATCGAGGCCCAGGTTGATGGCGTCCGCAACGGGCTTGATGCTGTAGACCTTGGAGATCTGCGGAACCTTCAGTCCGTTCAGCGCCAACAGCGCAAAGACGACGATCACAATCAGAGTGATCGTGAGTTTGGCGATACTTTTGCCTTTCATACTCATTGTCCTCCCTGCCCATGACATGACATTAACATCATATCACTTTGGCATATTCATACAATCGTATATTATACAGACCTAAAGGTACATTTGTCAATCGCAAATTGTAAATATTGATGAAACGCCCACTTTATGCTATGATTGGAGGCGAGGTGATGCACAATGTCCCGCCACGGCGACATCGCATATGAGCTGTTCACGGAACGGCATTTCAACTGCGCCCAGTCTGTATTCTGCGCTTTCCGCGACATTACCGGTCTCAGCGAACGGGACGCCATCCGCCTGTCCGCGTCTTTCGGCGGCGGCATGGGACGGCTCCGCGAGGTCTGCGGCGGTTTCTCCGCCATCATTGCAGTGCTTGGCTGGGTCTGTGCCCCGGATGATCCCGCCGACAACGATCTGAAGGCCGCCCATTATCTGAGAGTCCAGCAGCTGGCAGAGCGGTTCAAAGCACGGAACGGCGCGCTCATCTGCCGCGACCTCCTCGGTGACCTTGCCGGGAGCGGCTATCGACCCGAAGAACGTACCGAAACCTATTACGCCACCCGCCCCTGTCCCCGCATCGTACGGATCGCTGCAGAGATTCTGGACGAATATCTCGAGGAAAACGGGCTGTCAAGGGCGCAATTGTGATAATAATGGGGCTTTTCCCATCAATCCATTGCAATGTCATACCGAATTCGGTATAATAATGAAAAAATAAGGATTATGGAGGGATATTATGTCAATGTATCCGCTCATTTTGATCGCGGACGACGATCCCGTAGTACACGAGTCGCTTGGTCTGTATCTTGAAAATGAAGGTTTCGAGCACGCCAGTGCTTATGACGGACAGCAGGCTTTGGAAATGATCGAAAGCATGCATCCCGATATGATGGTCCTCGACCTGATGATGCCCCGCATGTCCGGCACCGATGTCTGCCGCACCGTCCGCACCACCAGCAAGCTGCCCATCATCATGCTCACCGCCAAGGGCGAGGAGATTGACCGCATCCTGGGTCTGGAGCTCGGCGCCGACGACTACATCGTCAAGCCCTTCTCCCCCCGCGAGGTCATTGCCCGCATCAAGGCAGTCCTGCGCCGCTTCTCCGAAAAGACCGAGGACGCGGACAGCTCCATCATCCGTCTCCCCCAGCTGGAGATCAGCCTCGAAAACTATCAGGTCAAGGCCGCGGGCAAGGTCATCCCCTGCACGCCCAAAGAGGTCGAGATCCTGCACATGCTCACCGGCGCCGTCGGTCAGGTCTTCTCCCGCGAGCAGATCCTGTCCCGCGTCTGGGGCTATGACTACTTCGGCGACACCCGCACCGTCGATGCACACATCAAGCGCATCCGCCAGAAGCTGCCTCAGGAAGGCGTGCCGTGGGCGCTGAAGACGGTCTACGGTGTAGGCTACCGCTTCGAGGTCAACGCATGAAGCAAAACAGCACGTTTATCCGGCGTGCGCTGATTCTGACGGCGATTGCCATTGTTACGGCAATCGCCGTCGGCTTGCCCGTATTCCTGTTGGTGGACCGCCATCTTGCCATGCAGGATGCCCGCGGCGAGCTGCTGGCAACGACCCGCAGCATGGCCGCCGTGGTGTATGACAACGCGGATACCTTCAACGGTGAGGCAACCGCCTTCGCGTCCCTGGGCGGACAGTTCTGGCTGACCGACGGCATCAACATCGATGCCCACACGGAAGCCGCCCTGCCTGCCAAGGCGTCTCCGCTGGTGGAACAGGCGCTCTCCGGCTATGAATATCTGGGCGGCATGCACGTCGGCGGTCGACTGAACGTCGTCTGTGTCTGTCCCGTCCGCGATCTGAGCGGCACCCTCCAGCGCGCGCTGGTCACCTGCCTTCCCCTGCAAGGCAGCAGCCGCATGCCCGTCAGCCTCATCCTTGCGCTGCTCGCGGGCATCGTTGCCACCGCCCTCGTCCTCTCCCTGACCGTCGGTCCGCTGTTCAATCCCGTATTGAAGTCCTTCGACAAGCTGGGTTCGCTGATCGACGACGTCGCCATGGGTAAGTTCGCGCGTGAAGGCGATGAATCCGCCCCCGGCGAGATCGGGCGGCTGAACAAGGGCGTCAACAACATCTCCCGTCAGCTGGCACACAGTATGTACGCGCTGATCATCGAGCGCAACCGTCTGGTGCAGGTGCTGAACGGTCTGAGCGAAGGCATCGTTGCCATGGGCAAGAGCGGCGAGATCACCCATGCCAATCCCGCCGTCGAGCGCCTCTTCCCCAAACGGAACGGCGTCGTTACCACGGATGCCCGCATGAAGCTGATTCCCGACGCCGACGTCTGGAGCGATTTCGACCATGCCATCGCCACGGGTGAGTCCGTGGCCCGCAATTTCGAAGTCCGCGACATGACCCTGCGCCTCACCGTCTCCCCCACCACCGATGAGTCCGGCGTCATCGCCGGCGCCGTCGGTCTGTTCTCCGACATCACTCAGATGGAACGCCTGGAGCGCACCCGCCGCGAGTACGTTTCCAACGTTTCCCATGAGCTGCGTACGCCTCTGACCGCCATCCGCGCCCTCGTGGAGCCCATGAAGGAAGGTCTGGTCAATCAGGAAGCCGACCGCATGCGCTACTATGACATCATCCTTCGCGAGGTCATGCGTCTGTCCCGCCTGATCAACGATCAGCTGGAGCTGTCCCGCCTGCAGAGCGGCACGCTGTCCATCGAGAAGAGCGTCATCACACTGGACGATCTGGTCTACGACGTCTGCGACCGCTATGTCGCCATCGCCGCGGACAAGGGACTCACCCTCAATGTCCCCGATAATATGGATGCCTGCCCCAGTGTATACGGCAACGCCGACCGCGTGGAAGAGCTGCTGGTCATTCTGGTGGACAACGCCATCAAGTATACGGAGAAGGGTTCCGTCACCGTTGGTGCCGCCTGGGACGACGAGAAGGTCACCCTGTCCGTCACCGACACCGGCATCGGCATCGCCGAGACCGACCTCCCCTACGTTTTCGACCGCTTCTACAAGGTCGACAAAGCCCACAGCGGCAAGGGCAGCGGTCTGGGTCTCTCCATCGCCATGGAGCTCACGAAGATGCTGGGCGAACAGATCACCGTGGAGAGCGAACAGGGCGTGGGCACCACGTTCCGCTTCACCATCCACAGAAAAGCTGCATAAACCCCATA
>JAKSPZ010000170.1 GCA_024404395.1 Clostridia bacterium
GGTGCGCTGACCCAGCGCACCGCGTTCCTCCGTCATCCCCAAAACAAAAACAAGGTCTCTTTACGGAGACCTTGTTTTCTATCTGCTCTTATGCGTTCTCGGTGCCGTCGAAGACAACTGCGACCTTGCCGCACTTACCGGAGGCCATCAGGGCGTATGCCTTGTCGGCGTCTTCCAGCTTGAAGCGGTGGGTGATCAGCTGATCGGGATGGATGCCCCAGCGGACCAGGCGCTCGACCAGATCTTCCATGCGGGCGAGGGAGGTGACCCAGCTGCCGTAGATGGTCTTCTGATCGTGGATGATGTCGGGAGAGGGATTGAAGGTGACGGAGTTGCCCTCGCCGACGAAGGCGACACGGCCCCACTGGCGGGTGCCGCGGATGGCGATCTGACGGCCGGGATCGGATGCGGAAGCGTCGAAGGCGCGCTCGCAGCCCTTGCCGCCGGTGACGGCCTTGATGTTCTCGACAGCCTTGTCATCGGACTTGAAGACGTGATCGGCCAGACCCAGATCCAGGGCCAGCTGCATGCGCTCTTCGCTGATGTCAACGCCGATGAGCTTGTTGGCGCCGCAGGCCTTGGCGAGCATCAGAGTTGCCAGACCGACGGGGCCCAGACCGACGACCAGAACGGCGTGATTGCCGCTGACGCCGACCTTCTCGATGGCCTCATAAACGGTACCGAAGCCGCAGGCGACCTGCGCGCCGTCCTCGTAGGTCAGCTCGTCGGGCAGAGCGATCAGATCGTTCTCGTCGCAGAGGATGTACTCTGCCATGCCGCCGTTGCGCTGCCAGCCGTAAGCTGTGCGGTAGGTGCTGGAGCAGGAGATCTGGTAACCCATACGGCAGTCGTGGCAAACGCCGCAGCCGTGGATGTGATAAACGATGACGCGGTCGCCCTTGTGGAAGCGGCACAGGCCTTCGCCTTCTTCAACGATGATGCCGCAGGGCTCGTGGCCTGCGATCATGCCGTCGATGTAGCCTTCTGCGCCCTTACCGGTGTGCTCGCGGTAGATGCAGCGGATGTCGCTGCCGCAGATGGTGGAAGCCATGGTCTTGACCAGAACCTGGCGGTGACCGGGCTTGGGAATATCAAACTCTGCCAGTTCAACTTTGCTGTTGCCGGGGAGCATTGCGCCCAGCATCTTTCCTTCAGTCATGATGGTAGTCTCCTTTGTATTTTATTTGGAATGATTATTTGTTTTCGTAGCCGTTCCAGCCGGGGATGGTGCCGTCGATGTCCCAGAGATCCGTCCAGTCGGTGGCGCCGGGCCACAGGAAGACCTGACCCTTGACCAGGCGGCAGTTGCGTTCGCAGCTGCGGATGGCTTCCATCTCAACGGCGGTGAGGGGATCCTCGGTGACCGCCTTCAGGTTGGACAGGGCGTTGCGGGCCTTGGTGGTGAAAGGGATCGGGACCTGACCGCGCTGGGCTGCCCACTTCAGGCAGACCTCTGCGGGATGGCAGTTGTGAGCCTTGGCGATGTCCATGATGACGGGCATCTTCATGTCGGCAACGTCATCGGGGGTGCAGTCGCGGGCGGGACGGTCGGGGGAACCCAGGGGGCAGAAGCCGATGGGCTGGATGCCCTCGTCCAGGCAGTACTGGAACAGTTCACCCTGCTGCATGGCGGGATGGAGCTCCATCTCGTTGAAGGCGGGGCGGATGCGGCAGTCGCGGAGGATCAGCTTCATCTTGGGGATGGTGACGTTGGAGGTACCGATGGACTTGACCAGTCCCTCGTCCACCAGCTGCTCCATGGCGCGCCAGCAGGCCATGAACTCCTCATGGATGTAGGGACGGGACTCGGGATTGCGAGCGTCCACATCGCAGTGGGGGGCATGGTAGTTGGGGAAGGGCCAATGGATCAGATAGCCGTCCAGATACTCAACGCCCAGATCGGCGATGCTCTTCTTGCAGGCGGCGATCAGCTTCTCGGGGGTGTGCATGTCGTTCCACACCTTGGAGAGGATGAACATCTCGCTTCTGGGAAGACCTTCGTCCATGGCGCGGCGCAGCTCGCGACCGACTTCGGGCTCGTTGCCGTAGCAGGCGGCGCAGTCGATGTAGCGATAGCCGAGGCGCAGGGCCTGACCGACCACCGTTGCCACATCGTCAGCGGCGACGTGATCGGAACCGAAGGTGCCAAGACCGATGGCGGGCATGGTCAGACCGTTGTTCAGCTTGAGCTGCGGAACTTTCTTGGGGTCGACCGCTTCGGGCATCATCTGAAATGTACTCATATCAGCACTCCTTTACGGATAACTAAAGAGATTCGCATATCATCTCATTATCTCGGATTATAACATAGAAATCAACAGAATGGAATAGATAGTTTTCTGTATTCGGTTCGATATTCCGTTGACTCACCCGATGGTCAGTTCGTACCGTTCGGGGGGCACGATGCCATCGGTCACCGACAGGCTTTCATCCAGATCGAACTGCAGGGTGAGGATCGCCGTCTCGCCGTCGGACAGGCTGACGGTGAACCGCTCGGGGACGCCTTCCGCCGCTTCGCACGGGAGGGTCATGGCGGTGAGGGCGCGCTCGCCCGGCTGCAGCAGGATGGGTGCGGAGATGCCCTCGGCGGCGACATCGTCCCAAAGCCCGTCGGTCAGGCAGAGGGACAGAGGCTCGTCGCCGTTGTTGGTCAGGTCGAGGATGAGCCGCGCTTCGCCTGCGGAGAAGGCGATCTCCGCCAGACCCACCGTCACCTCGTCGTCCGCGATGAGGGTGGCGGTGAAGCCGTTTTCCCCGAGCCATGTCAGGTCGTAGGCGTCCTCGAGGGTCAGTTCGAAGTCGATCTCGTCGCCCACCAGTCGGATGGCCTCCACGTGCTCGATCTCGTAATAGCCGTTCAGGTCGCGGCAGAGCAGGGTGTCATTGCCCGTGGTCATGGCGAAGACGCAGTCCAGCGGCGCCAGTACCGCGCCGTGGGCGGGGATGGTCTCGATGCACTGTGCGGTGGAGACCAGACAACCGTTGAACAGGCAGTCCACGGAGGACAGTTCGCTCCTCGCCTCGTCCGTGTCGTTGATGATGTTCAGCCGCAGGCTCAGGTCCTGCCCGTAGCCGCCCTCCTCAACGGCGAGGAGCTGCACGGTGAGACCGTCCGCCTCGGCCTCCGCCAGCACCTCCGCTTCGGGGGCGTCGAAGACCATGGGCGTTTCGAAGTCGAAGGACAGGGGGATGACGGTGTGCTGTCCGTCGCGGTCGAGGATCTCCAGCCGCAGCGCCACGGTGTCGAATGCGTGGACCGTGCCCGCGTGGTCGGCGGAGAGCATGAACAGCAGCGGCTCGTCGGGGGAGCGTACCACGCGGATGTCGCCGATGAGGGTGCCGTCGATGGTGACATCGCCCTGTGCCCAAACCGCGGAATCGGCGGTCAGCTTTGCGCCGTTTTTGACGGTGAGATCGGTGGAAACAAGCTCGTAGTCGTTGTCTTTATCGTACCACCAACCTCCGCAATAGGCCT
>JAKSPZ010000171.1 GCA_024404395.1 Clostridia bacterium
CGGTGGTCGTGCCCGAAGTCATGGACGGCAATCGCATGGTCTCCTCAACATTGATCCGTCGCTTATTGGAAAACGGTGAGATGGAACACGCGCAGCAGCTGTTGCAGATCAAATAAAAGAAGAGCCGAAGCTTTTAGCTTCGGCTCTTTTGTATGATCAGCTTACTTCTTTGCTTCCTTTGCCCAGCTGTCCTTCAGGGGGACAGTGCGGTTGAAGACGGGGCAGGCTTCGGTGGAATCCTTGTCCTTGCAGAAGTAACCCATGCGCAGGAACTGGAAGGCAGTTCCAACTTCGGACTCGGCAATGGCCTTCTCGCAGTAGCCCTTGACAACGGTCAGGCTGTTGGGATTGAGGCGATCCATGAAGTCCACGGGCGCGGCGGTCTCGGTCTCTTCTTCGCCTTCGACGGTAACTTCGGTCTCGACGGTCTCGCTGAGGATGGGCTCATACAGGCGATACTCGCAGGGAACGCTTTCGGTGGCGTTGACCCAGTGCAGGGTGCCCTTGACCTTGCGGTTGGCGCCTTCGCTGCCGGAACGGCTGTCGAGGTCGACGGTGCACTTCAGCTCGACAACATTGCCGTTCTCGTCCTTGATGCACTCATCGCAACGGATGATGTAAGCGCCCTTGAGGCGGACTTCCTTGCCGGGAGCGAGACGGAAGAACTTCTTGACGGGCTCTTCCATGAAGTCTTCCTGCTCGATGTAGAGGGTGCCGTCAAATGCGACCTTACGGGTGCCCATCTCGGGATGATCGGGATGATTCTCGATCTCCAGCGTGTCGACGGTGCCTTCGGGCCAGTTGGTCAGGGTGACCTTCAGAGGATTGAGGACGGCCATGGCACGGGGAGCGGAATCGCTCAGTGCTTCGCGGACGCAATGGTCCAGCAGGCTGCCTTCAACCGTGGAATCGCTCTTTGCGACGCCAACACGACCCATGAAATCGTGGATAGCGGCAGCGGGGTAACCGCGGCGGCGCATGGCGACCAGAGTGGGCATGCGGGGATCGTCCCAACCGCTGACAACATGCTCCTCGACCAGACGGCGCAGATAGCGCTTGGACATGACAGTGCGCTCGATGTTCAGACGGGCGAACTCGATCTGGCGGGGCGGCTGAGTGGTGACGTGAGCATGCTCAACGAACCAGTCGTACAGGGGACGATGGATCTCATACTCAAGAGAGCAGAGAGAGTGGGAGATACCCTCGATGGCATCCTGCAGGGGGTGCTGGAAGTCATACATGGGGTAGATGCACCATTTGGTGCCGGTGCGATGGTGGGGATGACGATTGATGCGGTACATGGTGGGGTCGCGCAGCAGGACGTTGGCGTTGGCCATGTCGATCTTGGCACGCAGGACGCGGGCACCTTCTTCGAACTCACCGTTCTTCATGCGCTCGAACAGGTCGAGGTTCTCTTCGACGCTGCGATCGCGATAGGGGCTGTTGGTGCCGGGCTTGGTCAGGGTGCCGCGGTTGAGACGCATCTCCTCGGGGGTCTGATCGTCAACATAGGCATCGCCGCGACGGATCATATCGCAGGCAATGTTGTACAGCTTCTCAAAGAAGTCGGACGCGAAATGCAGCTCGTCCCACTTGTAGCCCAGCCATTCGATATCGGCCTGAATGCCCTCAACGAAGGCGGCCTCTTCCTTGGTGGGATTGGTATCGTCAAAACGAAGATTGCACTTGCCGCCGTACTTGTTGGCAATGCCGAAATCGATGCACAGCGCTTTGGCGTGACCGATGTGCAGATAGCCGTTGGGCTCCGGGGGGAAGCGGGTACGGACGTGATCGAAACGACCGCTGGCAAGATCCTCGTCAATAAAGTCCTCAATGAAATTGGAAGGACGCTTTTCGATGTTTTCCATGAACGTTGACCTCCGGTTTCTTTATGCTTTCATTATAGCATGCTTTCTCGGAAAAAACAGCGTCCGCCGAAAATTTGACGGACGCATAACAAATACATTGCTGATATCAGGCGACCAGTGCCATCTGAACGGGGAAACTGTCTCTGCTCCAGTTCAAGGTAGGCAGATTGGAGGGGGATACGCCGGCGACTTTGCAGAGCAACCGCTTGCCGCGATCGTCGTTCTGGATGCGGGGCTGATAGGTGTTGGTGCTGTCGGAACCGGAGACGCTGGCGGGAATCAGGTCGATACCGCCATCGGATACGGTGCCGTCATCGGAGACGATGAAGGTCTGACGGAAGATCAGGCAGTCCTTGTCGCGGGGATTCTTGTTGCCGCCGAAGCAGAAATTGCCGAGGCTGTATACGATATATTTGCCGTTGTACTGTTCCACACCTCCGTAAACATGGGGATGGGTGCCGAGGATAACATCGGCGCCGGCGTCGATGAGCGCGTGGCCGAGATTCTTCTGAGTGGCGGTTTGGGTGTAGACGCGCTCTTCGCCCCAGTGCATGGAGACGATGAGAATGTCACAATCCTGCTTCGCGTAGCGGACGGCTTTCACCATATCTGACTTGGAGTACCTCCATTCGGTGAAGCCGACGGAACGGACACGGACGCCGTTGACAACGGTATCGTACAGCGTGGTGAAACCGCTGACGCCGATACCCGCGTTGCGGAGCACGTCGATGGTCTCGTTCATGCCCTTCTTGCCGTAGTCGAGGGCATGGTTGTTGGCAATATTGCAGATCTCGATGCTGGATCCCGTCAGGATATTTACATAAGAAGGATCGCCGCGGAAATTGAAGGTCCTGTCGTGAGCCTTGTCCGTACTGGTGGTCAGGGGACCCTCGAGGTTGATGATGGTCAGATCGTCTTCCTCAAACAGCGCGCGGACATTGGCGAAGAAGTAGTCGGGACCGTAGTTGTCATAGTAGCGGATAAAGTTGCGATTGTTGCCGCTGGGAACGTCGCCGCCGAGGGTGCAGTCACCGGCTGCAGTGATGGTAACGGTGCGATCGCTGCTCACGGGTTCGGGCGTTGCGGGAACCTCGGTGGGCTTTGCGGTAGGTTCGGCAGTGGGCTTCGCGGTCGGCGTGGGCGCGGCCGTCGGCGCTTCCGTGGGATCCTGCTGCATGAAGGGGAGACCGCCGTTATCGTTATCGCTGCCGCTCCTTCTGGACTCGAGGGTGTTGGGGGCGCCGAGAATCTCCATACCGCTGTCTTCAACGATCCACTGCTGATTAGCCTGAGTGGTCTGCCGTCCGTTTGCGGCACCGATACAGATCATGGAACCTACGCAGATAAACACGAAGGCAAACACGGACATATATGTAAGAATCGTTCTGCGACGACGCAGAGCAGCCTTGTTGATTTTTTGCTTCTTTTTTGTCATAATTGCCGTCCTCATCATTGTGTTGCAACAATATGCTTCAATTATTATACAACATCATTTGTAAAATTGAAAATAAACGGCAATAATGTAGGCTTATTGAAATATATCTGTAATATATTTAATTAAAATGAAAACTGAATAAGGAAAAAAT
>JAKSPZ010000172.1 GCA_024404395.1 Clostridia bacterium
ACAACGCCGACATCGGACATGGTGAAGGCTACGGCGCCGAGGGTCATCGCGGAGATGACGGCACCGACATAGCTCTCGAAGAGGTCAGCGCCCATACCGGCTACATCACCGACGTTGTCGCCGACGTTATCGGCGATGGTGGCGGGGTTGCGGGGATCGTACTCGGGGATGTGTGCGTCGGTCTTACCACCCAGGTCAGCACCCATGTCGGCAGCCTTGGTGTAGATACCACCGCCGATACGGTTGAACATGGCGATAACGGAGCAGCCCAGAGCGTAGCAGGAAAGGGTCATGGTGAAGTTGGCCTCAATGCCGAGCCAGTTGGGCTTGGACTCATTGATGGCTTCGATGCTCAGCTGACCGAGGGCAACACCGAATACCATGTAAACGATGAAGATACCCAGAAGTGCGAAGCCGGCAACGCTCAGGCCCATGACGGAACCGCCCTGGAAAGCGACGCGCAGGGTCTCGCCCAGCTTGCCGGTTTCACGAGCACGGTTGGAAACGCGAACGTTGGCATAGGTTGCGATCTTCATGCCGACATAACCGGCGCAGGCGCTCATGATGGAACCGATGAGCAGGGCGCAGGCAGACTGCCAGGAGATCAGAACGGCGACGGCGATTGCGATAATGATCGCAACGACGACGATGATCTTGTACTCATAGGAAATAAAAGCATTGGCACCGATGCGAATCGCAGATGCGATTTCCTTCATGCGGTCGGTACCTTCGTCCATCTTGCGGACCTGGCTGTAGTTCAGAGCTACGTATGCCAGTGCGGCAAGTGCGGCGATGATGACGATAGCCATCATTTGGAACCCCTCCTTTTGGATAAGAAAGTATTTTTCCCCACCTACAAATATACTAGAGTTCAACAGAATTGTCAAGCAAATTGTGAAAATTAACAGATTGACAGGAGGTGAATCAAATCGGGAGAAGAATTGACGGATAATGTGTCACGGGCGTTGTGTAAATTTATGAAAAACACTTGCGAACAGGGCTTGAATATGCTATAATCCGACTGTTGAGTTATCGGATGCCGGGCACGCCGGAGGCACGACAGTCCGATCGGAGTGAGGTGAAAACCATGAAGGAGAATATCCATCCGAACTACGGCAAGACGGTGGTTCACTGCATTTGCGGTGAAACTTTTGAGACCGGTTCTGTTGTAAAGGAGCTGCGCGTCGATATTTGCTCGAAGTGCCATCCTTTCTACACTGGTAAGCAGAAGCTGGTAGATACCGGCGGACGTGTGGATCGCTTCAAGAAGCGCTACGGCATGTAGTCTGCATAAACATCGGCAAAGTGAGAACTTTGTCGATGTTTTTGTGTTTTTGTATGCCGGGTCCGCAAAAAAACAGATCGAGGCATGCGCCTCGGTCTGTTTTTATTTTGATGCAAAAGAGGAATTCATATGTCGGAAAAGAAATCGCCTGACATGAATGTAAGGCCCTGTGCAGAGGGTGTCTGTCTGACGCGTGGAAACGATGAGGTCTATGCGGTCAGAAACGAGCGGCGTGAGATCGCCGTGCGTGTGTCCACCCGGCGCAAGACCGCCTTTGAGATATTCAGACATATTCCCTTCGTTCGCGGCTGCGTGCGTCTGATCGATGGTCCCGCAGCATTGCTAAAGGCCATGAAGGTCTCGGGCAGAATGGGACCGCTGCGCGCGGTGGGCGGATCGAAGGTCATGCGCAGAGTGACGGGTGCGTTCAGAAGCACACCACTCGCAGTGAACGGCTTCTTCAATGCCATCGGTCTGTTGATCATGCTGCCGCTGCTGCTGATCGGTCTGCCCATGGCACTCGGCGTCGGTCTGAACGCCGTAAACACGCCCAGATTCCTGATCAACGGAATCTGCAGTGTCGTCCGTGCGCTCGCGCTGTTTCCGTGTGTCTATATGATCGCTCGATTGAGCGTCATGCAGCGTCTTTGCATGTACAGAACCGCCGGCGCGAAGGCGGTCAATGCACTGAAGCGCAATGAGAACGCAACGATCAATGACATTGAGGCGGCGTCTGTATTTATGCCTATGTGCGTAGGCGTATTCTGGCTGCTGTCCTTGGCGGTGTTCATGATCGTATTTGCTTATTTGCCCGTGATGGCTTGGTATGTCGAGATTCCCGTCCGTGTGTTGGCGCTGTTTGGCGTTGCCGCGGTATTTAATGAGATCGTTCGCCTGATGGAACTGAGTGAGTCCTTGAGCGGACGCGTAATCAGAGGCATGCAGCTGCTTTTCACCGTGGAACCCACGGAACCCATCCTGGACGTGGCACGCTGTGCCATGGAAGAACTGCGCAATTGCAGAAAGAAGTGAGAACATGACGATCAGTGAATGGATACGCCGCGCAACGGAAGCGCTGGCTGAGTCCGGCAGTCCGGACCCCAGAATCGATGCGTTGTGGATCGCTGAGGATATTCTGGGCAAAACGCGCACCGAGCTGCACTTCGAAGGTGACAGTGACATCGATCCCGAAACGGAACAGCGGATGAAGGCACTTCTGAAGCGCCGCATCGAGGGCGAGCCTGCGCAGTATATTCTGGAAAGCGCCTATTTCATGGGACAGAAGTTCCATGTTGACAGCCGTGTGCTGATCCCCCGTCAGGACACGGAGACCATGGTCGAGGCGGTCATTGTGGCGCTTCGAGCGATGGAGACCCCCAAGGTGCTGGACCTTTGTACGGGTTCGGGCGCTATCGGTCTGTCGATCAAGGCACTGGTGCCCGATGCATCGGTGACTTTGGCGGATATCAGCAAAGATGCGCTGGATGTGGCTAAGCTCAATGCCAAAAGCCTGAATCTGGAAGCTGAGATCCGTCACAGCGACCTGTTTAAGGGACTTGGAAAAGAGAAGTTCAATCTGATCGCATCCAATCCGCCCTATATTCCCTCGGAGGATCTGAAAGCGCTGCAGCGCGAAGTCCGTTATGAGCCCATGCTGGCACTGGACGGCGGCGCGGACGGACTGGATTTCTATCGTGCGATCGTCGAAGAAGCCCCTGCACACCTGCTGCCCGGCGGTATGATCTATCTTGAGGTGGGCATCGGCGAGGCTGAACAGGTGCTGAGTCTGGTGACCGCGGGCATCGAGTGTGCCGGTGCGGGCATCATCAACGATCTGAACGGTATTCCCCGTATTGTCTGGGCAAGGAGCTTGTAAATGGCTGAAGAAAGAAATTTCAACGAGCAGGCGCGCATTGCGGCGCGGCTTGAGAGCGTCGAAGCGCAGTACGAGGAGCTTTCCATCCGCATCACGCTGCCCGAGGTCATCGCGGATACGCCTACATTTACCCGACTGATGCGGGAACACAGTGAACTGGAGCCCGTCAACGAACTGGCACATCGCTACAAAAAAGCGGTGAAGGATCGTGAGGGCACCGAAGAGATGCTGGAAGATCCCGATATGCGGGAGATGGCGAAGGA
>JAKSPZ010000173.1 GCA_024404395.1 Clostridia bacterium
CCGCCCACAACGACGGTTACAAAATTGACCAATACACCGACCATGGTTGATTTCCTCCAAACACAGGAAAAGCGCACCGACTTTTGCCGGTGCGCCTAACTATTCCCGTTTCCGCAATTATTCGGCTGCAGCTTCAGTCTTGGGATAGATGCTGACCTTCTTGCGGGTCTTGTCGTAGCGCTCGAACTTCACAACGCCATCGATCTTTGCGTACAGGGTGTCATCATCACCGATACCGCAATTGGTGCCGGGATGGAACACAGTGCCGCGCTGACGGACGAGAATGTTGCCCGCGAGGACGTACTGACCATCATAACGCTTCACGCCCAGGCGCTGCGCATGAGAATCACGACCGTTACGGGAGGAGCCCATTCCCTTCTTGTGAGCGAAGAGCTGAAGATTCATCTTGAACATGTGCTTTACCTCCGTTCCTTGAGGATGATATGGAGATATCGTGGGTACTCCTTCTCCATCGCCTGAAGACCTTCCAGCAGCGTTCGCATCAGGACTTGCGCCTGTGTGATCTGACTGTCGGACGCTTCGGGCGTCAGTCTGACGTACAGATAACCGTTTTGATCGTCCTGTCGAGCTTCGACAGGCACCTGCAGAATGTTTTCCAGACCGTTCAGAATCGAGAGCGTCAATGCCGAGATTCCGGCACAAACGATATCCGATCCCGCTTCGGCATATCCGGAATGCCCTTCACAGGAATCACCGATCAGTCGCCCATCGGTTTCTTTAAGAAACGTAATGGCGGTTCCGCGACGTTGACGGGACATCAGCCGTTGATAGCCGTGATCTCAACCTTGGTGTAAGGCTGACGATGACCCTGCTTTTTACGCTCGTTCTTCTTGGACTTATACTTGTAAACGACGATCTTCTTGCCCTTAACCTGAGCCAGAACCTTACCTTCGACCTTTGCACCTTCAACAGTGGGAGCGCCGATCTTGGCACCGTCGTCATTACCTACGAGCAGAACCTCTTCAAAAGTAACCGCTTCGTCGGCCTGTGCGTTCATCTTCTCAACGTAGATGATGTCGCCCTGCTGAACACGGTACTGCTTGCCACCGGTCTTAATGACTGCGTACACGCGTTGCACCTCCAATACTATAATCTCGCCGAGATGACGGCAGCGCAAAAGCGCATTTCCGAGCCGTTCCCGAGCGGCTTTCCAATAGATTATATATGAAAACGCCCCAAATGTCAACCATTTGAGGCGCGTGCAAGAAACTTAACCCTGCAAAGTTCTGGTCTTTACCAGATCTTTGTACCAGTAGTAGCTGTCCTTGGGTGTGCGCTCGAGAGACTGGAAATCCACATAGACAATGCCGAAGCGCTGACCGTAGCCGTCGTTCCATTCGAGGTTATCCAGCAGCGACCAATGGAGGTAACCCTTCACTGGCGTACCGTCTTCGATGGTGCGATGGAGCTCCGACAGATAGCGCGTCAGAAAGTCGATGCGCAGCGGATCGTGGACCTTGCCGTCGAGGAAGACCCTGTCATTACAGCTGAGTCCGTTTTCGGTGATGATGATCGGCAGACCGTAGCGCTTGTACAGATGGCGGGGGCCGTAGTACAGGACCTCGGGCGTGATGGGCCAGCCGATGTGGGTCCTGGGACGTCCGGCGGGATCGGGCAGGATGTTGCCGTCCTTGTCCGTGTAAGCGCCGTTGTAGACATTCAGACCGATAAAATCAGGCTTGCGCATTCTCTCCCAATCTGCCTTCGGCATCGACGCGCTGGCTTCCTTCAGATAAGATGCCGCACTTTCTTCGTAGCCGCCGAAGAACAGAAGATCCATGAAGATGCTGTGAGAGAAGCCGTTGAGATTAAAATCATTCTCCGAAAGATCGAAGGACTTTGCGTAGGCCGCCGCTTCATAAGCGGGATCGATGGGGCAGCACAGGCGTCCCGTGGTGACCACACCTACCTGCGCACTGCCGTCAATGGCCTTCAGAGCATCCTGCGCCGCGGAATGCGCCAGAGCGATGTTGTGATAGACGCGGGCAATGTCTGCATTGGTCAGCTTCCAGCCGGGCGCATGAATGCCGTTGCCATAACCCAGAATGTTGATGCACTGCGGCTCGTTGATGGTCATATAGCAATCAACGCGACCTTTGAAGTGTTCGCCCACCACGCGGGCATATTCCGCAAAAGCGTCGACGATGTCACGATTGAGCCAGCCGCCTTTCATCTGAAGCGCCTGCGGCAGATCCCAGTGGTAGAGGGTGATCCAGGGCTTGACACCTTTGGCGATCAGGTCGTCCACCACGCGGTCATAATAAGCCAGACCTGCGGCATTGACCGCTCCCGTGCCCTCGGGCAGGATGCGTGCCCAGCTGAGGGACAGACGATGCACGTCCACGCCGAGACCCGCGATCAGGTCGTTGTCCTCGGCATAGCGATGATAGACATCACACGCCACATCGCCCGTATCTCCGTTGGCAACTTTGCCCGGGGTGTGACTGAAGACATCCCAGATGTTCAGTCCCTTGCCGTCCTCATTCCAACCGCCTTCACACTGGTAGGACGCACATGCGGTACCAAAGATGAAGTCATCGGAAAACTTACGCATATGTTTGCTCCTTAGATGGTGATTTCGACCTTACAGACCGTTCCTGCCGCGGCGACGGGCACCACATTGCCCTCAACGCACTTGCCGTCCACAGTCATGGAAGCCGCGCCGCTTTTGACCATATGGATCTCATAGGTCGCGCCGCGGAACTTACGGGTGATGCTGACATCATCCATACCGGTGGGCAGGCAGGGCAGCAGATGCAGACCGTCCAACTCGGGCTGTACGCCGAGGATATAGCGGCTGACGTTGACGAAGGTCCAGGCAGCCGTACCGGTCAGCCAGGAATTCTTGGCTTCGCCTTCGTTGTAGCTCTCGCGTGCCGCGACCGTCTGCGCATAGGCATAGGGTTCGCAGCGATGGATCTCGCTCTTGTCCTCCAGATAGACGGGGCAGATGCGCTTGAACAGATCAAAAGCACGATCGCCGTCGCCCAGTCTGGTCCATGCGATGGAGACCCAGGGGTTGTTATGGCAGAAGATGGAGCCATTCTCCTTATATCCCGGAGGATAGGAAGTGATCTCACCCAGTTCCTTGTGATACTCGCTGTAGCAGGGCGCCAGCAGTTCGATGCCGTACTCGCCCAGCAGGCGTTCTTCGACGGATTTCAGGGCGCGTTCCAGCTTGCCGGACTTCACACCGACGCCCGCAACGCCGCAGAATCCCTGAGGCTCAATGAAGATCTTGCCTTCCTTGCACTCGTCGCTGCCGACCTTGTGACCAAAGGCATCGTAAGCACGGACATACCATTCGCCGTCCCAGCCTGCAGTCTCGAGGGTGCATTCCATCTTATCCGCTTCGGCACGCATGGTTTCGGCTTCTTCATTCAGACCTCTGAGGTCGCA
>JAKSPZ010000174.1 GCA_024404395.1 Clostridia bacterium
CTGCTCCGCGAGATCCTCGAGAATATCGGAAAGGGTCTCAAGGGTCTTGTTCTGCTCGCCTGCGGGGAAAGCATGGCGAATGGTGCGGAAGCCCGCAGCCTTTAACGAGGCTTCGACGGTGTCGCCGAAGAGCGCGTCGACGGTGGTGTCCGTCACGATGGCGGCGGTGCAGGGCTTGCGGAGCTTGGCAAGATGTTCGCCGACTTGGGAGACCAGTCCTTCGCCGATGAGAACATCATAATTGACGGATGCCTGAACGGAAACGGTACGCATGAGTTCCTCCTCAGTGGTCGAGAGCTTCCTTCATAATACGGCCTTCCTTCAGAAGGTCATGGAGACGTTCGGCGTCGCAGTCCTTCAGTGCATCGCGGTACTGCTCCAAACGATAGATGAGGTCGTTGATCTGGGGAACCAGCAGGTCATTGTTGGCGAGGAAAAGCTCGGTCCACATGTTCTCGTTGAGGCGGGCGACGCGAGTCATATCCATGAAGCTGCCTGCGGAGAAATTCTTGTGCTGCTGGGAAAGGGGATTCTTGACGTAGGCGCCGGATACGATGTGCGCCAGCTGGGAAGTGTAGGAGATCATGCTGTCATGTTCTTCCGCACTGGTGAACTGGATGGTCTTGAAGCCGATAGACAGGAAGAAGTCCTTCAGATAAGACAGCAGTTCGATGGGAGCGCCCACCGGGGGAACGACGATCATGGAAGCGCGCTCGAACAGGTTGTTGATGGCGTAGCCGAAGCCGGAGAACTCGCGACCTGCCATGGGATGTCCGCCGACGTAAGTCCAGCTGTGACCCTTGGCGATCTCGCGAGCGGGCTCGACGACGGAGCGCTTGACGCCCGCACAGTCGATGACCAGCGTGTCGGGAGCGAAACGGTCGGCGTTCTTTCGGATGTAATCCACGCACAGACCGGGATAGAGGGCGATCAGGATGACCTTGCAGCTGCCGATGTTCTCGTCGGTCAGTACGCCGTCGATAGCGGCGCACATTTCAGCCTGAGAGATGACGTTCTCGTCGATATCAAATCCCAGAACGGTGTGGCCGGTATGCTGCTTGATGCTCTTGGCGAGAGAACCGCCGATCAGACCGAGACCTACGATGCCGATATTCATGCCCACTCCTCCTTGCGGAAGCCGTAGGGCAGGATGGCGCGGATCTTCTTGGCGAGATCGTCAAACTGCTCGGGGGTGAGGGACTGCTTGCCGTCGCAGAGGGCATGAGGCGGATCGTTGTGGACCTCGATGATCAGACCGTCCGCACCTGCGGCGACTGCGGCCAGTGCCATGGGGGCGACCAGCTCGTTGATGCCGGTGGCATGGCTGGGGTCGATGACGACGGGCAGATGGGTGTGCTTGTGGAGCACGGGGATGGCGGAGAGGTCAAGGGTATTGCGGGGGGCGGTCTCGACGGTACGGATGGCGCGCTCGCAGAGGCTGACGTTCTCGTTGCCGCCCGCCATGATGTATTCGGCACTCATGAGCAGCTCTTCAATGGTGTTTGCAAGACCGCGCTTGAGCAGGATGGGCTTCTTGGTCTGTCCCAGTTCCTTCAGCAGCTCGAAGTTCTGCATGTTGCGGGCGCCGACCTGAATGATATCAACATTCTCGAAAAGGGGAAGGTGGTTGATGTCCATGATCTCGGTGATGATGGGCAGACCGGAGGCTTCTCTTGCTTCTTCCAGCAGATCGATGCCTTTGCCGTGGAGCCCCTGGAAGGAGTAGGGAGAAGTGCGGGGCTTGAAGGCACCGCCGCGAAGCACGTGGGCACCGGACGCTTTGACGGACTGGGCAACGGAAATGATCTGATCATGGGTTTCAACGGAACAGGGACCGGCGATCATCATGAAGTTACCGCCGCCGATCTTTGCCTTGCCGGCAACGTCGATGACCGTGTCCGCGGGATGGAACTTGCGGTTGGCGCTCTTGTAGGGCTCCTGAATGCGACGGACGGTGTCGACCACGTCCAGGGAGGTAAGAAGATCGATGTCCAGCTTGGAAGTGTCACCGATCAGACCGATCAGGGACTGGGTGGAACCGACGGACATATGCAGGTCGAAGCCGCGCTGCTTCAGCCAGTTGGTCAGGTTTTCGACTTGACGGGTGTTCGCGTTTTCCTTCAGAATGATGATCATTTCAATTTACCACCTTTGCAAAATAAACGGCCCTGCAGGAGTTTCACTGCAGAGCCGTCAACTTGGTTTGTTGATGTCTTTCAGACGCAGCAAAACTCCTTATCGGAAAAGCCGATAAAGCTAAAGTAAAAGTAATATGCAGCTGCGTTGATATGCATATTCATTTTTGCTACCTCAGTAAAGATTGTAGGTATTATAACCCTTTAACGCATTAAAGTCAATCGACCTCGTGTTAAGATTACTTGATGAGGAAGCCCGCGCCGAGGACGATGAGACCGAGAACGATGCGGTACCAGCCGAAGCCCTTGAAGCTGTGCTTGCGGATGAAGCCCAGCAGGAACTTGATGATCGCCAGAGAGACCAGGAAAGCGACCACCATGGCGATACCGAGGACAGCCATCTCCGCGCCCGTAAAGGCGAAACCGAGCTTGACCAGCTTCAGCAGGCTTGCGCCGAACATGACGGGGATCGCCAGGAAGAAGGTGAACTCAGCGGCGGTCTTGCGGGAGACGCCCAGCATCAGCGCGCCGAGGATGGTAGCGCCGGAGCGGGAAGTGCCGGGAAAAACGGCGGCGATGACCTGGAAGATACCGATGAAGACGACAGTCTTGTAGTCCAGTTTGTAGATGGAACGGATGGTCGCCTTCTTGCCGGCACGCATGCTCTCCACGAGAATGAAGGCGATACCGACGACGATCAGTGCGATGGCGACGCAGACGGGATTGTAGAACAGCTCGTTGATCTTGTCATCAAAAGCCAGACCGATGATCGCTGCGGGAATGCAGGCGATGATGATCTTGACCCACAGCATGATGATGGGCATGGAGAAGCCGATCTTGCCGCTCTTCTTGTTGCGGGTGAGAGGCCAGATCTTCTTCCAGAAGATCACGACAACGGCGAGGATGGCGCCGAGCTGGATGACGACCTCGAACATCTCGCGGAAGGCTTCGGATACGTTGTTGAACCAGCAGACCTGCTCCAGCAGGATCATATGGCCCGTACTGCTGATGGGCAGCCATTCGGTCACGCCTTCGACCAGACCGAACAGTATGGCTTTCAGGATCTCGATGATATTCATGTTTCTTACCTCTTTATTCCGCTTCCAGCATGTTCTCGGGAAGGGTTGCGGTCAGTGTGAGCAGAGAGACCTGCGGCGGGTTGAAGAATCGGAATGCCATGAGCGGGACATCGCGATTGGTGTTCAGACCGTTGGTGATGTAGATCTGGCTCTCACCCACGGTAGAAGTGCCGGTGTAGTTCT
>JAKSPZ010000175.1 GCA_024404395.1 Clostridia bacterium
CTCTTCGGCAGCCGTCTGACCGACTTCGGGGTTGGCGCCTGCGCCGAGGCCCTTGGTCAGCTTCTCACCGATCTGCACAACAACGTCGGCCTTAGAGGTCGCCAATGCCTGTGCATCGGTATTGATGGCAATGAACTTTACACCCTGCAGACCAGCTTCGACCATGCGGTTGACCGCGTTGGTACCTGCGCCGCCGACACCGACGACTTTAATGGCTGCACCCAGTTCTTCTTCCTTGGTTTCTACAGTTTCGGTACCCATATCAAATTCCAACACAAGGCATCCCCCTCGCTCTATTAATCGTTAGTATTATTTGTTACGTCTGAACAGGTTCAGGATGTTTCCCTTCCCCTTCTTCGGACTGTCGTAGTCGTCACCACAGATGCAGTTTGCGACAAGATCCGCCAATGCCATGGCAGAAGAGTAATTGGAGCTGTTCAATCTCGTAGATTCGGTCACAACGCTCTTGATCGGGCGTCCCAGTTTCGCGGAGATGAACTCTCGTCCGCCGCGCATCTGCATCAGACCGCCGCCGGTCATGTAGATGCCGGTTCTCGGCGTCATGTACGCCGCAGCGTCCTGCTCCAGCGTCTGCTTAATCATCTCAGCCAACTCTTCAAAGTGGGTCTCAATGATCGGCTTGACCTGTTCGCGATTGAAGCGCCGCACTCTGCCCTTTCGATCGGTGACCTCGACGAAGGCATCTTCTTCCAGTTCGTCGGGGCTGAACGTGTAGTTACGCTTGATCTGCTCGCCCTCGTTCATGTGGACGCTCAAAGCGTTGCACAGTTCGGCGGTGACAAAGCCGGCACCATCGGGAAGTGTGGCGTGATAGACGATGGCGTCACCCTGGCAAACGGTGATCTCGGTGTTCAGATAGCCGAAGTCAACGATGACCGCGCCGCGGTCGCGCTCGTCCGTTTTCAGCAGATACTGTGTGAGTGCGTAAGTCGGAGACAGCCAGCCGAGGATCGTAAGATTCAGGCGCTTGCACATTTCACGCAGGTCTTCCATGAAGAACGGCTCGGCAGTTACGAAGGAAACGCAGCCTTTGAGGTTGTTTCCCTTGACTTCCTGACCGTCGCGCTCGGGCAGAGCATTGTTGATGCCATGCTCGCCATCATCGATGGAATACCACGCAGGTGCACGATGCAGTACCATCTGGCGCTTGCCCATCAGGTTCAGCTTATCGGCTGCGAGATCGGCAAGGGCTTCCTTATCCTGCTCGGTAATGACGCCGTTTGTTTCCAACTCAGCCTCAGCCGTATATACATGAATCATTTCACCGGGAACGCCGATATAGATCTCACTGACCTTCTGCTTCGCGTCATATTCGGCCGCAGCGATCGACTCATGGAGGCACTGTACCATCTGTTCGGGCGTATTCCAATCGCCGCCGGAGAAGCCGTCGTACGGCACCGATCCGGTTCCCAGAATGTCAAGCCTTGTCGTATCTCTGTAGCCCTGAGCGATAATGGTCACAATCTTCGACGTGCCGAATTCGATGACCGCAAAGGTTGTTTTCATCAGTAACTCGACCACCTTAAATCAATTGGACACCAAAACGCATCCTGCTATGCGAACTTTAGACCATTATACATGGAAAATTGTTCCGATGCAAACGTTCTGACCCCGTTTTGAACAGATGTCAAAAAGGTTTCGCCTGCCGTGCCAAGTTTTGTCGCATTTCTCTTAAGAACAAATGAAGAGACAAAAAATCGGCGTCTCTCAAACAAGATCAACGCCGATAAACCTTTAGCCGGGCAGATAATCCGCCTTTGTTCCGGAGGAAACATCGAGGCTTCCGCCGTTCTCTCCACGCGATTTCAGGTCGTCAATGGTACGAACCATCCACCTGATCTTGTCTTCCATCTTGTCAATCGTACCCAGCATGACCGTAACGGAATTGCGGGTCGTGATTGTGAGACGCTGCTGGTCGCTGACATCCAGCGTTGCCACAACATCCATCGCGCCCTGACTGCGGATCGCATTCAGGATGATCGTCATGCTGTCGAGCTTCTGCTCTTTGGCATAGACACGATGTCCGATCGCAGCGGCGGTAGCATCCAAGCCCGTTACAAACACACCTTGACTGTTCTCGAAACCATCTCTGGTCTCGATCACATAGCCCTCTGCGTCCAGCACCAACAAACGTCCGCCGACCCAGATCAGCGCGTCTTTGTTTCGATCACGCACCGTCAGAATGACCGTGTTGGGCCACTTGGTCTCGACGTCCTCAAGGGTCGTCGTACCCGTCTCATCCAGTCTGGATTTCAGCGCCGCTTCGTCCACGGAGAAGATCGAACTACCCAAACGGAGTCCCGTCGCACGGACGATCTCATCCCCCGTTTTCTCAGTTGTTCCGTTGATGATCACCTGTCGCACAACGGAGATCCGAAGAAATACGATCAGACAGATGACCAGCAGAACGATAGTCAATGCGAAAACCAGTGGCCACGTTCGGTTGCCTTTCCGCTTGCTTCTCATATGCTGCACTCGATTGCTCAAAGCTTGTTTACCAGATCCTTGAAGATTCTGCCTCTGGACTCGTAGTCGGTAAACATGTCAAAGCTTGCGCAGCTGGGCGAGAAGAGGACGTTGCCGTCAGCTTCGGCACGCTCATAGCTGAGTCTGACGCACTTTTCAAAATCGGTGCCGCAGTGCTCGTAGGAAGTGTATCCGCACTTGTCAAGCGTATCCGCGATCTGCTTTGCGGTCGCGCCAATCAACATGATGTGCGAAATGGGATTCTGCTTGATGATCTCGACCAGCGGGGTGAAATCGCAATGCTTGTCATAACCGCCAAGGATGAGGACAGTGGGCTTCTTCATGGCGCGAACAGCCTGAATGGTGGAATCCACATTGGTACCCTTGGAGTCGTTGTAGAAAGTAATGCCGTTCAGCACACGGGTGAATTCGATTCGGTGCTCGACACCCTGGAAACTGCGGAGCGTCTCTGCAATGATCTCGGCGGAAACACCCGATACCATCGCCATTGCAGTTGCGGCAAGGGCGTTCTGCAGGTTATGCTCGCCGGGGATATAAATTTCATTGGCTGCACAAATGACGGTATTGTCTTCGGGCGTACCGAAAACGACGTTGCCATCCTTGACGAAAGCACCGTAAGGCACTTCATTTCGGCTGGAGAACCAGCCCGCCTTTGCAGCAGCACGATTCGCCATATCGCGGGTGCAGGCATCCTCATAATTAAGAACTACAAAGTCGTCCGCAGTGCATTTCTCAAAGATACGCTCTTTCAGACCGATATAGCACGCCATGGTATGATGGCGGTCCATGTGATCCTCTGAGATGTTGAGAACAGCGGCAACATGGGGATGGAATTCCTTGGAAGTCTCCATCATGAAAGAGGAAATCTCACAGACCGTGACATCATC
>JAKSPZ010000176.1 GCA_024404395.1 Clostridia bacterium
TCTCCGTGTAACAGGTGTCGTTCGGCAGATCGTAATCAATGGTGAAGCGTTCGCCGTCACTCTGTGAGCCAAGACCGCCCGTGATGTACATTCTGCGGTCCACGACATTGCGCCACAGGGTCTCAAGGGTGCTGACCAACGCGTTGTTTTCGGTCGCCATGGCGACTTCCGCGGCACCCGTGTAGAAATACATGGCACGCACGGAGTGTCCTTCCGCGGTAGTCTGCTCCAAAAGCGGTTTGTGGATCTGGTAGTAGGAGGGATCGTACGCCTTGCTCTCCTTGAGCATGCGGTGGTAGTTCTCCTCATTTTTGAAGCCGTCCGTAACGCCTCGGTTCAGGATGAAGTACTCGGCGAGACGCAGATACTTCTCCTTTCCCGTGAGCTCATACGCCTTCATGAGTGCAAGCTCTATCTCCTCATGTCCCGGATAGCCGTCGATCTTGCCCGGCTCGCGCCCGAATGTGGCGGAGATCAGATCCACATATTTCTCCATGATGCGCATGAAGGCATCATCATTTGTAGCGTATGTGTAGGCAACAGCGGCTTCCAGCATGTGACCCGCGCAGTAGAGTTCGTGCCCATAGGTGATCTCTTTCCACTTTTGATCGGGCTTGCTCAGCAGGTAATGGGTGTCCAGATAGCCGTCTTCCGCCTGCGCACGCCCGATCAGGTCGATCGTGGAGCGAAGCTGTTCGCGAAGCGTGGGATCATCCTTGTACTTGAGGGAGAAGGATGCGGCTTCCAGCCACTTGGCGATGTCGCTGTCCTGAAAAGGACGACCGTAGAATTCGCCTTCCGCTTCACCGGCCGCTATGCGAAAATTCTGGATGGAATGGCTGGGGGCGGCATCCGGCTCGCAGTCATTGAGCACGCGCCATTGGTAGGGGATGACATTATCCACCACATCGCGGATCCTCGGATACCAGATCGCATCGTTCACGATTACGCGGGAATCGGCTACGGCATAGGTTCTCATGTGATTCACCTCATACATAAAGATTGCTTCCTGCCGGGGCTAGCACGGCAGGAAGCGCATTCAGGGTTACTCCTTCACGGCGCCGGCGAGCATACCTGCGGCGACGTATTTCTGCGTAAACGCAAACATGATCACGGTGGGGATGACCGCGATGACAGCGCCCGCGGACAGCTCACCCCAACGGATGTCGTTCTTCTGAACCATGTAGTTCAGCGCGACGGGGATGGTATAGTTGATCTGGCGGTTCATGTACATGACCGGGCTGAACAGATCATTCCAAGCCTGTACGAAGCAGAAGATAAACGTGGCGGAGAAGCCGGGCAGGATCAACGGGAAGATAATCTTCAGCAACGCGTACAGACGGTTGCAACCATCGATCATGGCGGATTCTTCCAGCGCTTTTGGCACACGCATCAGATACCCGCGGATGGTGATCGTGGAATACGGGATCAGCCATGTGCAGTTCAGGATCATCAGCGTGGGCAGCCAGTCGATCATGTGCAGTTTGGACAGGATCTGGTACAGGGGCGCCAGTCCGATGAAGGACGGCAGCATCTGTGTGATCAGGAAGAAATAGATAACCGCCTGCTTACCCTTGAACTTGAAGCGGGCAAGCACATAGCCGCCGCACAGCGATACGGCACAGGCCGCTGCCGCCGCAACGATGGATACGAGCACTGAGTTGGTAATATACCTTCCGAAATCCAGATCCGAAAACAGGTCGCGGTAGTTCTGCAGAGAGAATTTCTGCGGCCAGAACGTGATCGGTACGGAGAAGATCTCGCTGGTGTCCTTGATGGAGGTGATGATGATCCAGTAGAACGGGAACACAATCACCACGGCGAACAGTGCCAGGATAACGATCTTCGAAATGATGTAGAGTGGACTCGGCTTGCGCATCAGAACTCACTCTCCTCTTCGACTCTCGATACCTTCAGGTAAACGGTTGCCCAGATGGTCAGAACGGCGATGACGATAATGCCGACCGCGCTCGCCTTGCCGACGTCAGACTGGTAGATGATCAGGTTCAGCATGTAGGAGGTCATGATCTCCGTGGTACCGCCGGGGCCGCCTCTGGTGAGAGAGTAGATCAGATCCGCAAAATTGAAGATCCAGATCGAGCGGAGCAGCGTGGAGAGGATCAGCACAGGGTAGATGTAGGGGAGCGTGATCTTGAAGAACTGATCCAGCTTGCCCGCACCGTCCACTTCGCTGGCCTCATACAGGTCATTCGGTACGCCTTGAAGTGCTGCCTGTATGGTGATGGTGAAGAACGCGATGCCGTACCATACGTTCGTACCGATCGCCGCGGGCATCGCTGTGGATATATTGGACAACAGACCGATCGGATTGGCGGCGTCCGTGATGCCTACCATAACCAGCAGGGCATTCAGCGGACCATAGTTCGCGTTGAAGATCCAGCGCCACAGGATACCGATCAGGAAGCCGGAGACCGCCCAGGGGAAGAAGATGATGCCCTGATACAGACCTCTGCCACGGAACTTGTTCTTCAGGAACAGAGCCAGCATGAAGCCGATCATAAACTGGAAGAACAGGGAGCAGAAGACCCACTTGATGGTATTGGGGATGGTGATCAGGAAATCCCTGTCATGGAAGAGCGTTGTGAAGTTTTTCATACCGATCCACTTCGTGCGACTCAGGTTCAGCAGGGAGTACTTCTTGAACGCGTAGGGGATACCGCTCAGGAAGGGGTAGTATACGATAGCCGCGACCAGCAGGATCGCAGGCGCCAGCATACAGATGATGAATATTCTGGTGCGCCACGAGTTGCGCGCGGTCAAATTCTTCTTGGATGTAGATTTCAAACTGTCACACCCTTAAAATCAATTGAAGGGTAACGGCTTCCCGTATGGTCAGCCGTTACCCCGTTGTTCATGGCTTATCGGGATTCAGGCAGATTGCCTGTTTCCGTGCTGAAAGTCAGCTTAAGTGAATTACGCGACCTCTTCCAGTCCGCCGTACTCAGCGCGCTGCTCTTCCCAACCCTCTGCCCAGCTCTCGAGAACCTCATCGATATCGGCGTTGCCCATCAGGATGTTCTGCAGATCAACGTCGGAATCCTTACCGAACTCGGAGGTGTAGGTGGTGTAGGGCAGGTCGATACCACCGACCGGCTTATACATCTCGGGATGGTTGTTCATGTAGATGTAGGGAGCATAGTAACCGGTCGCGAAGGACGGCTCATACTCAGCAGCGGTGGTGTGTGCCGGGATTACACCATAGCCCTTGCAGAAGCGGGCATTGATCTCGGCAGAGCCCAGGAAGGCCAGAACGCGCCAAGCCTCTTCGGGATGTGCGCAGTCAGCGGTCATGGCCCAACCATCGCAACCGCGGCCCAGAACTGCCTCATGGGTCT
>JAKSPZ010000177.1 GCA_024404395.1 Clostridia bacterium
ACACGATGGTTGCCGCTGTTGTCAACACCTTCGGTACAGTCGCCCGCGGCGTAGATACAATCGATGGAAGTCTGCTGCTTTTCGTCAGTAATGATGCCGCGATTGACTTCGCCGCCGATCTCCTTGATGAGCGCCACATTGGCTCTTACGCCGACGGTCAGGACGAGCACATCGAAGTCGACGGTCTTGCCGCTCTTCATCAATGCAGAGTTGGCTTCAAAGGACTGTACGGTGTCGCCCAGCAGGAAACGGATGCCGTTGGCTTCAAGATGCTTCTGGACAACTGCGGCGCACTCATCGTCAAGGATACTGGAAAGCACGCGTCCCGCGAGATCGCATACGGTGATATCGGCGACCCGACCGTGCAGACCTTCGGCGCACTTCAGACCGATCAGACCCGCGCCGACGATCATCACGCGGCTTTCGGGGGTGACAGCTTGCTCAAGTGCAAGCGTGTCATCGAGGGTCATGAAGCGATACTGCGCCTTGACCTTGTCCAGACCTGCGAAAGGCGGGTTCCAGGGAGAAGAGCCCGTTGCAACGCAGAGCGCGTCGTAGGGGATGATCTCGCCGCCGTCCAGCGCGGCGGTCTTTGCGTCTTTGTTGACGGAAACGGCGGTCTTGCCCGACAGAACGGTGCAGCCCAAAGCTTCCAGTTCCGCTTCGGTGCGGTACTTCATGCGTTCGGTGTCCGTCTTGCCCTGAAGGTAATAGGAGATCAGCGGGCGGCAGTAGACGGTGTGAGGTTCTTTGGAGATGACGGTGATGCTGCCCGCTTTGTCAACACTGCGAATGCCTTCGATGCATCCGACGGCGGCGACACCGTTGCCGATGATTACATACTTTTTCATGCGCATCACCTTTCTTCGTAAACGATGGCTTTGTTGGGGCAGCCCTTTGCACAGGCGGGCGCGCCGCAGCTGTTCTGCAGGCACAGCTCACACTTCTGCATGGTACCGTTCTCGGAAGGTGCGAGCGCACCGTAGGGACAGACGAGGATGCAGGTCTGGCAACCGACACATTTGCTGCGATCGATCCTGACCACCCCATCCACCTTGCGGATAGCACCTGCAATGCAGCTCTTCACGCACAGCGGATCTTCACAGTGGCGGCAGGAGATGGCGTAGTTGATCTTCTCGTTGCCTTCGATATGGATGCGGGGATAGATGGGCTTGCCCTTCAGAGCCAGTGCCATGTCTTTCATTCCGCTGTTGGCAAAAGCACAGTTGTATTCACACAGATGGCACGCGCGGCACCATTTCTCATTAACGTAAACTCTCTTCATGTTGTGGACCTCACTCACCGGCGTGGGAGATGCCGAGGATCTCCAGCTCTTTTTCGGTCAGCCCGATGCCGCGAAGCATCAGACGATTGCCGCGCAGGGTCTCGATGGAATTGATGCCCATGCCGCCCATCATTTCCTTGATCTCGTGCTGCCATGCGGTCAGCAGATTGACCAGTCGCTCCTTGCCGATCTCGGGATTGAGACGCTTGACCAGCTCGGGACGCTGCGTGGCGATGCCCCAGTTGCACTTACCTGTCTGCCAGGTGCGGCAGAGGTGGCAGCCCAGGGCGAGGACGGCAGCGGTGGCGATGTAGCAGGCGTCGGCACCGAGGGCGATGGCCTTGACAACGTCCGCAGCCGAGCGGATGGAACCGCCGACGACCAGAGAGACGTTGTTGCGAATGCCTTCGTCGCGCAGGCGCTGATCGACTGCGGCCAATGCAAGTTCGATGGGAATGCCCACGTTGTCGCGGATGCGGGTCGGCGCGGCGCCCGTGCCGCCGCGGAAACCGTCGATGGCGATGATGTCGGCACCGCTTCGGGCAATACCGCTGGCGATGGCGGCGATATTGTGAACCGCGGCGACCTTGACGATGATGGGCTTCTTGTATTCGGTAGCTTCCTTCAGGGAGAAGACCAGCTGACGAAGGTCCTCGATGGAGTAGATATCGTGATGGGGTGCGGGGGAGATGGCGTCGCTGCCCTCGGGGATCATGCGGGTACGGGAGACGTCGCCGACGATCTTGGCGCCGGGCAGATGTCCGCCGATGCCGGGCTTGGCGCCCTGACCCATCTTGATCTCAATGGCAGCGCCCGCGTTCAGATAACCTTCGTGAACACCGAAACGGCCCGAGGCGACCTGAACGATGGTGTTGGGTCCGTAGCAGTAGAAGTCTTCATGGAGACCGCCTTCACCCGTGTTATAGCAGATGCCGAGTTCGGTCGCGGCTTGGGCGAGGGAGGAGTGAGCGTTGTAGCTGATGGAACCGTAACTCATGGCGGAGAACATCACCGGCATGGACAGCTCGATGTGGGGTGGAACATCGCAGACCAGCTCTCCGTTTTCATCGCGCTTGATTTGGTCGGGCTTCTTGCCGAGGTACACGCGGGTCTCCATGGGCTCGCGCAGAGGATCGATGGAAGGATTGGTGACCTGGCTGGCGTTGATCAGCAGTTTGTCCCAATAGACGGGCAGCGGTTTCGGATTGCCCATGGACGACAACAGCACGCCACCGCTGTTGGCCTGCTTGTAGATCTCTTTGATCGTATCGTTCTGCCAGTTGGCGTTTTCGCGAAGGGTGCAATCGCTCTTGACGATCTTGATGGCGTGAGTGGGGCAGAGGGAGACGCAGCGCTGGCAGTTGACACACTTGCTTTCGTCGCTGATAATCTTTCCGCTCTGCTCGTCAAACCAATGGACTTCATTGGCGCACTGACGTTCGCACACGCGACACGCGATGCAGCGATCCTGATTTCGGATCACTTCAAATTCGGGATAGATGAATTCAATGCCCATCAGTAGGCCCCCTCTCTGACTTTAACGATGACGGGTTCGCCGCCGGCGGGCGACCAGATGTTTGTGGCTTCGGGTTCCATCACGCGGATGGCGGCTTCTTCGCTGGCGATGAAGACTTTGTCATCCTTCTCGCCGACTACCATGGAACGAAGCTTCAGGCGATCGTTCAATGCCATCAGTCCGCCTTCGAAACCGAGTACAATGGAGAAAGGACCGGTGATCAACAGGCTGGAGAAGACGGTGCGAAGGTAGGTGAGTTTCTTGCGCTTGGCTTCATCTTTTATGCTTTCAATGGTGGACCAGAAGGGGGCGGCGACGACGTAGGCGGCTTCTTCGAGTGTCAGTCCCTGACGGCGGACGAGATAATCCATAATATAGGTTATAACTTCCGTATCCGTCTGAAGGGTGCATTGATAACCGAACATTTCAATGAAACGACGGTTGGCGTCATAGGAAGAGATCTCGCAGTTGTGGACGATGGAGTAATCAAGGAGCGGGCAGGGATGCCGGCCGCCACACCCGACCGGGGAGTTCGT
>JAKSPZ010000178.1 GCA_024404395.1 Clostridia bacterium
AAGGCGATGTGGTCGCCATCATCGGTCCCAGTGGTTCGGGTAAGACCACGCTGCTGCGCTGTGCCAACTTCCTTGAAAAGGCAGACGGCGGCACGTTCACCTTTGATGATGAGACCTTCGACTATGCCCATATTTCCAAGAAGGACATAGCCCGCATCCGAAAGCGCACAGCTTTCGTCTTCCAGAACTTCAACCTTTTCAGCAACAAGACCGCACTGCAAAACGTGACTGAAGGGCTGATCACGGGACGAAGAATGCCGAAAGCCGAAGCTGTTCGCATTGCAAAGCAGGCACTTGCAAAAGTCGGATTGTCCGATAGAGAGAACCATTATCCCATCCAGCTTTCGGGTGGACAGCAACAGCGCGTCGCCATCGCTCGCGCACTGGCAACCGATCCCGAGATCATCTTCTTTGATGAGCCCACTTCCGCACTCGATCCCGAACTGATTGGTGAGGTGCTGTCGGTCATGCGTCAGCTTGCCGACGAAGGTATGACCATGCTGGTCGTCACCCATGAAATGCGATTCGCTCGGGATGTCTCATCCAAAGTGATCTTCATGGAGGATGGCAACATTGTAGAATCAGGCTCCGCGAAAGCCTTTTTCGATAACCCGAAGGAAGCGCGCACCCGCGCATTTCTTTCCACTCTAAAAGGAGAAAGACTATGAAAAAGATCGTCGTTTCTATGCTTCTTATCGTCGCGATCCTCTCCATGAGCTTCGCCTGCGCCGAAGCCGATCACCTCGCCCGCATTCAGGCAGCCGGCAAGATCGTCATCGCCACCGAAGGTATGTGGTCTCCCTGGACCTACCACGATGAGAGCGACGCCCTCGTTGGTTTCGACGTTGAGATCGCCGCTGCCATCGCCGCCAAGCTTGGCGTCGAGGCGGAATTCGCAGAGTGCGAATGGGACAACATCTTCGCAGGTCTGGACAGCGGTCGTTTCGACATGGCTGCCAACGGCGTTGAGTACACCGATGAGCGCGCCGAGAAGTACGACTTCTCCGATCCCTACGGCTATATCCGCACCGCACTGATCGTCCGCGAAGACAACGATGAGATTACCTGCTTCGAAGATCTGGACGGCAAGAGCACCGCAAACTCCATCGCGAGCACCTACATGATCCTTGCTGAGAGCTACGGCGCCTCCGCTACCGGTGTCGATACCCTTGATGAGACTCTGCAGATGGTCATGTACGGCCGTGTCGACGCGACCCTGAACGCCGAAGTCTCCTACTACGACTACCTGACTGTCCATCCCGAAGCGCCCCTGAAGGTCGTCGCCCTCACCGAAGAAGCTTCTTTGGTCGTCATCCCCGTTGTCAAGGGTGATGACAATGCCACCCTAATCGAGGCCATCAACGCCGCCATCGCCGAACTGGCTGAAGAAGGCGAACTGAGCCGCATCTCCATCAAGTACTTCGGCAGCGACATCACCTCCGCAAACTGATAACACCGCAAAAGGCGCCTCCCATAAAGGGAGGCGCCTTTTTTATCGTTCAAACATTTCAAGCGCAGGCAGTGCATTCAGGTCGAGGGTCGCAAGTTCGCCCGCCATGAGACGGTAAAAACCTGCGGAACCGATCATGACCGCATTGTCCGTGCACAGCCGCGGCGGCGGTACGCAGACGCGGAAGCCCATCTTCGTTCCGCGACGTTCCAGCTCACGACGCAGCAGGCTGTTGGAAGCAACACCACCCGCAGCCGCAATGCAGCTTGCGCCGCGATCCTTGGCGGCCGCCAGCGTCTTATCCACCAACATATCCACGACGCAACGACGGAATGAAGCAGCCCAGTCCTTGGCATCGATGGTCTCACCCATCTGTTCCAGGTGATGCGCACGATTGATAACGGCGGTCTTCAAGCCGCTGAAAGAGAAATCGTACTTGCCGGGAGTGTGAGGACGCGGGAACTCATAGGCACGATCATTGCCCTCTTCGGCCAGCTTGTCCAGCAACGGTCCGCCCGGATAAGGAATCTTTAGGATACGCGCGACCTTGTCAAAAGCCTCGCCTGCCGCGTCATCGGTCGTTCCGCCGAGAAGCTCGTAATGACCGGGCGCCTCGACATAGACGATGTGGCTGTGTCCGCCGGAAGCAACCAGACAGACAAAAGGCGGGTTCAGGTCGGGATGTGCCACATAGTTGGCACTGACGTGACCTTCAATATGATTAACGGGGATCAGGGGCTTATCTGCCGCATAGGCGAAAGCCTTCGCCCAACTGACGCCCGTAAGCAGTGCGCCCACCAGTCCGGGACCGTAGGTCACCGCGACGGCATCAATGTCGTCCAAGCCAACTCCCGCCTGCCGCAATGCTTCGTCCAGCAGAGGATCGATGGCTTCAACATGCATACGGGAAGCGATCTCAGGAACAACGCCGCCGTACAGGGCATGAACGTCGATCTGCGACGCAATGGCATTGGCACGCTCGATTCGACCATCCTCAACCACAGCGATGGCAGTCTCGTCACAGGAGCTCTCCACGGAGAGAATCAGAGCATGTCCCTCTCGACGCAGGGCTTCCGCTTTTTCGCGCATACGCGCTTCGTATTTCAAGTGACTTCCTCCCTCGGGAAAACACAAATGGGCGCCATGTCCCACAGGGTCACAGCGCCAAATCGGATTACAGTTTCTGCAGATAGCTGGTTACGAAGCCTTCGAGGTTACCGTCCATAACGGCGGAAACATCGCCCATTTCGTAGCCGGTGCGATGGTCCTTGACCATCGTGTAGGGCTGGAAGACGTAGGAGCGGATCTGGCTGCCCCATTCGATCTTCTTCAGTTCGCCCTTGATCTCACCCATCTGCTCCTGACGCTGCTGCTCTCGCAGCTCGGCCAGACGTGCACGCAGCCAGATGAAGCACATTTCCTTGTTCTGCACCTGAGAACGCTCGTTCTGACACTGAACAACGATGCCCGTGGGAATATGGGTAATACGGACAGCGGAGTCGGTACGGTTAACGTGCTGTCCGCCGGCGCCCGATGCGCGGTAGGTATCGATGCGCAGATCCTCATTGCGGATCTCGATGGCGCCGTCGTCCTCAATGACGGGGGAAACGTCCAGAGAAGCAAAGGAAGTGTGACGGCGGGCATTGGCGTCAAAGGGAGAAATACGAACAAGGCGATGGACGCCGCGCTCGCTCTTCAGATAGCCGTATGCATAATCGCCGGTGATCTCAAAAGTGACGGACTTGATGCCCGCTTCGTCACCGTCCAGCATATCCAGTTCTCGGACGCCGAAGCCCATGCGCTCGCAGACACGGGCGCACACTCTGTACAGCATGGAAGTCCAGCCGTGAGAGTAGATATATTCCTTGATAAAATCGGGAAATA